>DATEDD010000128.1:0-2491 GCA_035286565.1 Anaerolineales bacterium | reverse complement strand
ATGAAGATTGCTTCGCCGCCGAAGTACAAGAGCGGCAGCTCGCAATGACGGATATAAGCTATCAAAAAGGAGAATCAATCATGTCAGATGTTCAGAAAGCGCTCGAATATGTCCGCTCAAATGGCGGGCGATACCTCGATGAATTGAAAGAGTTTCTTGCAATTCCTTCCATTTCCACCCTTGATGAAAACAAAGGCGATGTTCAACGTGGCGCGGAATGGGTTGCCGCACAATTACGTTCTTTCAATACGGATAATGTCCAGATCATGACGACAGGCGGACATCCCGTTGTATATGGCGAGTGGCTGGGCGCGGGCAAATCCGCTCCTACGGTGATGATCTACGGACATTACGATGTGCAACCGGTGGACCCGCTGGAATTGTGGACATCGAATCCCTTCAAGGCGGTCGTCCGCGACGATTATCTATTCGCGCGCGGTTCGTCAGACATGAAAGGTCAGGTGATGGCTTCTCTCAAAGCGGTGGAAGCAATCGTCCGCACGACCGGATTGCCCGTCAACATCAAGTGGCTGATCGAAGGCGAAGAGGAGATCGGTTCCGAGCATCTCGGCGACTTTATCAAAAATCATAAAGAACTGCTGGCCTGCGATTTTTGTTTGAATCCCGATGCCGGCATGATGGGAACGGATAAGCCAACTATTACCACTGGTTTGCGCGGTTTGGCTTATTTTGAATTGAAAGTCTACGGTCCGAGCAAGGATTTACACTCCGGCTTGTTTGGCGGAACGATCCATAATCCCGCGCAGGCGTTGATCGAGTTGGTTGCGGGCATGCACGATAAAAATGGAAAGATCACCCTGGCCGGTTTTTATGACAAGGTGCGCAAGTTAAGCAAAAAGGAGCGCGAGGATTTTAAGCGATTGCCGATCAGTAACAAGGAATTGATCCAAATGACAGGTGTGCCGGCCTTATGGGGTGAGTCACAGTTCATTCCAGCAGAACGCGTCGGCGCGCGCCCAACTTTGGAGGTAAACGGTCTGCTCTCAGGTTTTACCGGACAAGGCTCCAAGACAGTCCTGCCTGCGTGGGCAATGGCGAAAATTTCCTGCCGCCTCGTGCCTGACCAAACTCCCGAAGAAGTTTACAAACAAATGAAGGCGTATCTCAAAAAGAATGCGCCCAAGACCATTAAATGGGAATTGATCAATTTGCACAATGCGGGTGCGGCATTGGTGGCCACAGAATCCGCTGGCGTGCAGGCTCTTGCGAATGCGCTTGAATCCGTTTGGGGCAAACGTCCTTTTTTCAAACGCGAGGGCGGTTCGATCGGTTCTGTTGTTCTGTTACAGAAATACATTGGCGCGGATTCTCTCCTGACAGGCTTTGGTCTGCCGGATGATAACGTCCACTCACCGAATGAACGCCTGCATTTGCCGACCTGGTATAAAGGCATCGAAGCCTTCACTCACTTTTTCTATAATTTCAAATAAGAAAAAAGACCCGACAGGTTTTTAAAACCTGTCAGGTCTGGAGTTTATATGGAAGATCGAATTATCACATACGGCGGACAGGCTGTGATCGAAGGGGTGATGATGCGCGGACAAAAGGCGTATGCGATTGCCATGCGCGCGCCCGACGGCAAAATTGTCGTCCACACTGAAAAACTGGCGAACCTCTATCGCTCCGGCATTACAAAAATCCCCTTTTTGCGCGGCGGCATTTTGCTATGGGATGCGCTCGGATTGGGGATGCGCGCCCTGACGCTTTCAGCGAACACCCAAACCGGCGAGGATGAAAAATTGGAAGGCGCGCCTCTTTACCTGACTTTGGGCTTGTCTCTCGCCTTTGGCATTGGACTCTTCTTTTTGCTCCCGGCTGGCATCGGCGGATTGGCTGAACATTATCTCGGCTGGAGTTCCTGGTTGAATAATTTGGTCGAAGGCCTCCTGCGCCTTTTGCTTTTGATCGGCTACATCTGGGGGATCAGCTTTATGCCCGATGTGAAACGCGTTTTCATGTATCACGGCGCAGAACATAAGACCATTAATGCCTTCGAATCCGGCGCAGAGTTGACACCGGAAAACGTGGCGAAATATCCCATTGAGCATCCGCGCTGTGGGACGGCTTTTCTGCTTACGCTGGTTTTATTGTCCATTTTGGTATTCACTGCATTGGGCCCTATGCCGATCCTGTGGCGTCTGGTCAGCCGTATTTTATTCATCCCCATCCTGGCAGGGGTTGCCATCGAATACATCCGCTGGACTGCAAACAACCTGGGTAATCCAATCGTAAAATTTTTGATAAAGCCAAATCTTGCGCTCCAGCACCTAACCACGCGCACACCCGATCTTTTGATGCTGGAAGTGGCCATCCAGTCATTCCAGTCCATGCGGAAGGCGGAAGCTGAGATTGCATAAAGCTAAGATTAAAATTTAAACACGAAGGACACAAAGGTCACGAAGGATAAAACCAATGAAATGAAGGTTCTTTCTCCCCTTTGTGTTTAGGCCTTTTCCGCTAGTGACGATAG
>DATEDD010000127.1:0-11265 GCA_035286565.1 Anaerolineales bacterium | reverse complement strand
ACCGCCGATCAGGATCACGAGAAAACCCGCCTGCAACAATCCGCCAACGAACGATTGACCGTCAAGATATTGCTGTGCCGAGAAATACAGCCCCAGCAGCAAAAACATTCCCCCGCCCATCAGTTCGCCGATCCCATCGCTATACCAGTAGCGTTTCACACGCTGTTCAATTTGAGAGGTTTCATCTTTCATTAGGATTCTCCTTTTGTAAACTAGTCTGTACTGCAAACCAGTTTGCAACTATAATACCCCAGCAGCTGGCGCCTGTCAAGGGAATCAAAAAAGCCTGTCCATATGGACAGGCTTTCGTTATTTCTGCAAACAGGAGATCAGTTCCAGCACCGCCCCTTGTGGTTCTTCTTTCGTGACCGCCAACACAGGCACAAATCCCGCTGAAAATACATCGCGTACAGTTCCAACCATCCAATGCCGCGGGAGGATTCCTACCGAATCTTTTTCTGCATTTAATAGATCGGACATTTGCTGAGGGCTGGTTGCCAATCTCGCAAGAGAGGTGACGCTTCGCCCATTCATAACGAGCTGGTCAAACACCATTTGCACATCCGCATCTGACGAATATACCCAGACCTGCGCAGATGCGCTTCCCTGCGCGAATAATACCTGAGCCTCTTCCAAACTCAAATTCTGCACAGAACTTTCGCGATGTGTGACAACCAGAATTTCCTCTTCATCAATTTGATACGCTGGAGAAACGAGAACATCAGGCTCGCCCACTCGTAGAATGATCTCAGGCGATTCTGCGCTGACGCTCAACACCACAGATAGATCATTTGCACAGGCAAAAAGATCACCCATCCACGGTTGGGCGGCAGAGGAGGTATACATGGTCACGATTTCCGTTTGTGCGGATTGGGTGGGAGCAGCGCAGGAGAAGAGCAGGAAAGAGGAAAGCATGTACTGAGCCAAGCCGAAGTGAAGAAAGAGGGTGAAGTGTTTCAAGGTTTACCGAAGAAAGTTTATTTGAAGAGCAGCACAATCGTCCCTGCCACTAAGCAGTAACTTGCAAAGATATACAGCGAGCGCTTTCTTAAATATGCCAGCAGCCATTTGATCGCCAGCCATCCCACCGCCGCCGCAGTGACAAAGCCAGTGACCAGGATCGGCAGAAACTCTGTTGTGTTTGGCAGGATGATGACTTTAACGGTTTCATAAGCGCCCGCCGCAAGCAAGATCGGCGCGGACATCAGGAAGGCGAAGCGAGCCGCCGAGGGACGGTCAAAGCCGCGCACCATGCCGCCGGCTATCGTCGCGCCTGAACGCGAGGCACCGGGAAAAATCGCCAGCATTTGGAACAATCCTACAGACAGGGCATCCACCCATGTGGCGGATTCGAGCGTGCGGGTACGTTTGTCAATATATTCCACGGCAGTCAATAAAACAGCCGTGACCAACAAGCGAATCCCTGCCAGATTGAGCGGGTTTTCTGACATGGTTTCGACAATATCTTTTAGGAAAAATCCTGCAATTAAAGCGGGGATGGTCGCCACAATGACCAGCCAACCCTGCCGGGCATGCAGGTTTTCAAACGGCTTTTTATGTTTTATACCAAGGAAAAATGCCAGACTGATCTGCCAAATATCCTTCCAAAAAAAAGCGAGCAGCGCAACTACCGTCCCTAATTGAATTAGGACATTAAAAGAGAAGGTTTTTGCATCGGAATGGATTCCTAGCAGGTTGCTGATAATTAACAAATGTGCGGTGGAGGAAACAGGGATGAATTCAGTCAATCCCTGAACAATCCCCAATAAAAAAGCTTGTAAAATTGTCATTTACCGTCCTGGAAATTTTTTATTGATTGTAACGGATAGTTGTGAAATCTCATCTTACAATATCTTAAGAATTATATATAAGGAAAGGTATAATAAATTTTAACCGTTGAAAAGTCTTATCAAGGAGAAGCGATGATACAAACGCTCAATAAGTTTAATTTGCCAAATAAATCCCTCAAGATTCTAGTCATCCTGGTATGTGCCGACCTTTTTTTTATTCTATTACATATTACCCATAAACTGGCCCGAATTTTCAACGTGTTCACAACCATTCAATACAATAATGCTTTCAATATTTATTACGACCTTACCCTGGCAGAATCCTTTCAATATGTAAAAGAATACTGGATCATCCTCTTTTTTGCATGGTTGATCTTTAGGAAAAAACAATTTTTCTACACAGGCTGGATATTCCTGTTTGTGTATCTGCTATTTGACGACATGCTCAGTTTCCACGAGGGATTGGGAACATTTGTTATTGAAAAACTCGGCATTCCTCCTTTTCACGTCATATTCGGGGAACTGCGGTATCAGGACTTTGGAGAACTGGGTGCATCCTTGTTTTTCGGGATCTTTTTCCTTTCCATGATCGCCTTTTCCTACTTCCGCAATGGCAAGGAAGTCCGAACCACGTTTCACTACCTGATCGGAGGATTATTTATTATCGTATTCTTCGGAGTCATAAATGATTTTACCAATCGAATTTTCGCAGAAGAAACCCAGAAACTCTTGTACGAGATCACAAGATTATTAGAGGATGGCGGAGAAATGATAGGGATGTCCCTGATATGCTGGTATGTTTATTCATTGACCGAGCCTGAACAGACATCCGCTCAATTATTAAGTACATAGAGATTCAGCAATCAGCACGTTTTGCATTATTCGACCATTGATCCAACAACACAGGCACGCGCGTTTCAAACGAACCATCTGCAATGTAACTGCGAATTGATTCCATGATCCTGATCAAAGCCCTTAAATTGTGAATTGACAAAAGTGTGCCTGCGAGTAATTCTTTTGCCACGATCAGATGGCGAATATACGCGCGCGTAAAGGTTTGACAAGTATAACAGTCGCAGGTCTCATCCAGCGGACGGGCATCGCGCGCAAAGACTGCATTCATCATGTTCAAACGTCCCTCGGGCACAAAGGCGGAATGATGCCGGGCAAGGCGGGTTGGCAGAACGCAATCAAAAATATCCACGCCTTGGGCGATGCCGTTGATCAAATCTTCCGGTGTGCCAACACCCATTAAATAGCGCGGTTTATTTTCTGGCAATAGCGGAACGACGACATCCAACATATCGTGCATTTCTTCTTTCGTCTCGCCCACCGAGAGGCCGCCGATGGCGATACCGGGCATATCGAGGGAAGCAATAAATTTAGCAGACTCGGCTCGCAAGTCAGCATTGACTCCGCCTTGCACGATACCGAATAAAGCCTGGTCGGCGCGAGTCTTCGCATTGACACTACGTTCGGCCCATAGGTGAGTCCGCTGCGTGGCAATCTTGGTATAAGCTGCGTCGTTGGGGTCGGAGCATTCGTCAAAAGCCATGATGATGTCTGCGCCAAGGTTCTCCTGGATTTGAATGGACTTCTCGGGCGTGAAGCGATGCGTGGAACCGTCAATGTGACTCTTGAAGGTCACACCGTCATCGTCAATTTTGCGTGTCTTTGAAAGCGAGAAGACTTGAAAGCCACCTGAATCGGTGAGCATGGGATCGTGCCATTGCATAAAGTTATGCAGTCCGCCCATATCGCGGACAAGTTCATCGCCGGGACGCAGGTAGAGATGATAAGTGTTGCTCAACACCAGCGAGGCATTAATTCCTTTTAGCTGCTCAGGCGTAAGCGTCTTGACTGTGGCCTGCGTGCCGACAGGCGCGAAAACGGGAGTTTGTAAATCGCCGTGAGGTGTGGTGAAGATGCCCGCGCGGGCGCGGTTATTCTTGGCTGTGATATAGAAAGAGAACATGCGGGGGATTATACTTTGTTCAATTCAAGGTGAGTTATAATTTTGTCAGAGCAAGGAGTAAATATGTTAACTACTTTACAAGGCGTGTATCGCAAGGGAAAGATTTGTCCGAGTTCTATATGGAAAATTGCCGCCCGAAAACTTGACCAAGTTGATTCTGTCACTGCTCTCTCCGAATTAAGAATTCCTCCAAAAAATAAACTTGAAGCCTTGTCGGGTGATAGAAAAGGGCAGCATAGTATTCGCATCAATGACCAACACCGTATTTGTTTTGTATGGACAGAATCAGGTCCAGACCAAGTTGAAATTGTTGATTATCACTAGAGACATAAGCGGGAGATAAATTATGGTTCGAGTTCCTACAAATCGCACACCCACTCATCCAGGCGAAATGCTTTTGGAAGAGTTTCTTAATCCAATGGGCATTGCTCAAAGAGACTTGGCTGACAATATTCATGTTCCATATCAGCGTATCAATGAGATTATCAATGGTCGCAGAGGCATAACTCCAAGCACAGCTTTGCGTTTGGCAAAATTCTTCGATATGTCTGCTGATTTCTGGATGAATTTACAGTTGCGTTGGGATTTGTATTTTGCTCAACAGAATGAAAATAAAGTGCTGGAAAAAATTCATCCTTATTCAGCGTTTGCCTAAATAGCAAGTGAGTCTTAAGGTCAAAACGCCAGCCACCGAAATGTGAAGTGGACGGGTGGGACACTTCGCGTGCGGCATTTTCAGGTATTTTTCTGGTTTCGGGTTTTTTCTGCTCCTAAGCAGAGTCCACGCCCGCCCACACGCCGCTACCGATTGATGCAAACCGTTTGGCAACCAATCGGCTTTTTACTGAAGGAGGTATTATCTAAATGAGTCCAACCCGCATGTCACGGTTAGAATCAGCGATCCGCGTCGTCCTTGAATTCAATGAGGCCTTCAACCGTCATGATGTCGCAGGCATGGTACAGTTTATGAGCGACGATTGTGTCTTCGAAAACACTGATCCAATCCCTGACGGCGCTGTGTACTCGGGGAAGAAAGCGATAACTCAGTTTTGGCAGGACTTCTTCCGCGAGTCGCCCCATGCCCACATCGAAATCGAGGAGATTTTTGGCTTTGGTATTCGGTGCATAATGCGCTGGAGATACGATTGGGTGGATGTGTCAGGAAAAAAAGGACATGTCCGAGGAGTCGATATATTCCAGGTGAAGAACGGTTCCATCTGCGAAAAGTTGTCCTACGTCAAGGGATAGTGTGGATGCAATAATGAAAATGACTCTCAAATAAAGTTCACTCGAGTACAGATATTATTCATATCTTTATTAGATGCGAATGACATAAAAATCTTTTGCGTGACAATGCAAGCAGCTTCTTTCCTGCATCAGTGCTGAAAAAATGATTGCTATTATCCCTACCCAATGAACCGATTGAGCACTCTGATCTTAATTCTGTTTGTATGGTTTATTCCGGCATGTATGCCTGCGCCGGCGAAATATACTGATTTGGAATCTGGTGTATTGGATGTGGAAGACTCGCAATCTATTCTCATTCAGGTCGATCATGGTGAAGTGATCGTTTTAGGAACGGAGGAACAACAAGCACAAGTTAAAGGGCGGGTGTTGTTTGCGGATGAGTTGGAGTACCAAGTCAGATCCACAGAAAAACAAATTTCTATTAAGGCTTTTACACATCGGAAAGGTTTTTCAGATATTCCTCTTCGGTTGGAAGTCCGCGTCCCGAAACAAATGCAGGTCAAAGTTGAAACAGACAGCGCCTCTGTATCTGTCCAGGATTATGAGGGTGTCCTGGAAGTTGCTTCCATCTCTGGGATAATAACGATCAAACGGATGGCTGGTAAGATAACTCTGTACTCCAATCGCGGAAATATTACTGTTCGGGAGAGTTCGGGGGATATCAGCATTGTTGGAAATTATGGCGCACTGAATGTGCAAAATGTATATGGAGAAACAGCCGTCTCAACAATTATGGGGAATGTTGTCTTTAATGGATTGATCCAGACAGGCGACACTGTCCGCCTCGAAACGGACCATGGATCTGTTTCCGTTAATTTAAGTTCGGACTCAGCTTTGAGTCTTCGGGTCCGTTCCACGAGTGGAGATGTGGCATGCGTATTGCCCGATATTAATTCGTCCACCCGGACATGCGATGGGGAGATTCGTTCCGGTGGCGGCATATTGTCCATCCGAACTGTCAGCGGCGCGGTGACTTTGCAAATGATTCCCTAATTAATCTGATTGTCTTCGCCATATCAAACGATTGAAATAATGCTGTTCCGATAATAAGATAATCCACCCCCGCTTCCACGAGGCTGGTGGCATTCCCAGGTTTGACTCCACCATCTACCGCGATTGTGAATCGACGATCTGGTTGATCTGCCAAAAGTCTCGCGGATGCGATCTTTTCAAGCATGCCTGCTTGCATGGCTTGCCCGCCAAAGCCAGGATAAACCCCAGAAGCAGAAGCAGGTCAATATCCCGAAAGAACCGCGCGGCCTCATTAAATGTTTCGTCAGGAGTAAGTCCCAATCCAACTTTTATATTTTGTAAACATATCCTGTCAAAGGTTCGAGCTGGATCTGTGAGTGTATTCCATTGGACGATGATCATATCTGCTTGTAATCCAGGGAATTTGGATAAGACATCGTCTGGATTGGAAAGTTCAAGATGCGCGTGAAATGGAAGATCTGAATATGCGCGCAGGCTTTTTAGATGATTGGGGGTAAAGGCGAAGTTAGGCACATAATGCCCATCCATCATGTCGAAGTGAAAAGAATCCACTCCTGCTTTTTCGGCGCGTTGCACTTCGTCGCCCAGGCAGGCATAATCCGCAGCAAGCAGGGATGCACTGATGTGTATCATCTCAAGCAGGCCAGATCTGGCGAATACGTTGAGTGATTTTTTCTGCGGCCTGCGCGGGGTCAGGTTGTGCAGTGATGCCGCGGCCAATTACGATTCCATAAATGGGCACGCCACGCAATAGTGTGAGGATGTCATAATTAATACCGCCCGCAATGGCTACATCAAGACCGAGGTTGCACATTGCGCGAATCATGTTCACAGCCTGGTCATCCCATAACGCGCCCTGTGTAAGTTCTTCATCAATACTGCGATGATAAAGCACGAGACTCACACCCACAGCCTTGGCTTCTTTTGCGCGTGTGATCGGGTCTTTGACGCCGGTCATATCCACTTCCGCGCGGCGTTTCCATTTATCTGCTTCGCGCTGAACCTCGCAAATGGTTGCCAGTGTGGTGATACCCTGCGTCGTGACGATATCCGCGCCTGCTGTGAATGCCATATTGGCTTCGTATGCGCCGACATCGCTAGACTTCAAGTCGGCGAGAACGATTTTTTCGGGGTGGGCTGATTTTAATTTCCTGACGATGTTTATCCCCACAGATTTTATGAGCGGTGTGCCTGCTTCGAGAATATCTGCATAAGGTGCGACAGATGCTGCAAGTTTCAGCGCCTCATCTCCATCGAGGGTGTCCATTGCCAACTGTAGTTTGATCATATAGTTGCTCCAATTCACAATTGTGAGTATAATATCACATACGTGAATTGTAGCGACAATACGCTACTCTGTCAATTATCTGCGGAGGAAGTATGACAAAGGAAATGCGCGCTGCGGTTTATCTCGGACCGGAAAAAATCGATTTGCGCACTGTTCCGATCCCTGAGCCTAAAGCAGGTGAGCTTCTAGTAAAAGTTCGCGCAGCTACAACCTGTGGCACGGATGTGAAAACGTATCGCCGCGGGCATCCCAAATTCCCGCCGCCTTTTATTTTTGGTCACGAGTTTGGGGGAGATATCGTGAAAGTTGGCGAAGGTGTGGAACGGTTTCATGAAGGGATGCGAGTCACAGCCAATGTTTTTGCTGAGTGTGGGGAATGTTTTTATTGCAAACACGGCCAGGGAAATGTTTGTGCAAACCTTGTTTACAATTTTGGCGCGTTTGCGGAGTACATGATCATCCCCGCGTCAATTGTGCGCCGGACTACTTTTGAAATCCCTGCTCATATTCCTTACGCGCATGCGGCATTGCTCGAACCATTGGTCACAGTGGTGCATGGATGGCATAAAGTGGCGATCCAGCCGGGGGAAACGGTGGCAATCATCGGTGCGGGGGGACCGATCAGTCTTTTGTTTTTGCAATTGGCATTGCGCGCCGGAGCAAGCCAGGTGATTGCAATCGGTCACAGTCCAGCGCGATTGGATGTGGCAAAAAAACTCGGTGCAACTCATCTGGTGAATGCAAAAGAGGCGGATACCATTACCACCATCCGCGAATTGACTCATGGCTATGGTGCGGATGTGGTCATTGAGTGTGCGGGCACAAAACAGACCTGGGAGACTTCTGTAGATGTTGTTCGCCGGGGAGGGCGGGTATTGTGGTTTGGCGGCTTGCCTGGCGGCACGAAGGTGGAGATCGATGCGGCACGCGTCCATTATGGAGAGATCGCACTACTCAATATGCATGGCGGGACGGCTGAGGATGCGCGGGAGGCATTTGATCTGATCGTATCGGGTGCAATTAATGTTGCGCCGATGTTGAACGGAGTGCTTCCACTGGAGCAGGTGGAACTGGCCCTAAAAAAGATGATCGCCGGGGAGGTGGTCAAGATGGTGATTACGCCCGAATCTTGAATTCAGCGTAACCTTGTTGACAACCCAGTGTTTAAATGGTAAACTCACATATGTGAAAACTAATTCATTTTTGTGAATTTGAGTTTGCCGGGAGTGTATCTATGCCAGAAATAATGACACCTCGTGAACGTGTCACTGCTGCCCTGAACCATAAAGAACCAGACCGTGTTCCGATCACCTTGGGGGGATCTGCAAATCACCTGACGGAGCAAAGGTATGTTTTGCTCCGTGACCACTTTGGGGTTCAGGATGTGCCGCGCAGAACATTGGTGGGTTTTTACACTACACCAGATTACAACCCGATTCTCGACAAGCTTGGCACGGACTTCCGCTTCATCCACATCCGTCCGCCCCAGAGCTATGTATCAAACTCGATGATCGGAGAATTCAAAGAGTTCGTGGATGAGTGGGGTATCACCCATCGGCTGGTTTCGGGTTATTACGATCTGCACGGTGCACCGCTGGGCAAGGATCTGACGATCGAGAAAATTGAGAAATATCCATGGCCGGACCCATATGACCCGGTTCGGTTGGAGGGGGTAAAGGAAGAAATTCAGCATCTGTACCACAATACAAATTATGCGATTGTTGCTCATCGTCCCGTTTACGGAAACCTGTGGGAAATGACGCGTGCGCTCGTTGGGATGGAAAATGCACTACTCTTGACAATTGCAGATACCCACATCTTTGATCACTTGCTTGGCAAGCTGGCGGAAGTGTTGGATGGTTTCTACGATGCATTTCTCAGCGTGGTGGGTCCTTATGTGCAGGTTGTCGAAATGGCTGATGATTATGGCACGAACGCCGGACCCATGTTCAATCCCGCAGTGTACACAAAATTCCTTAAGCCCCGCTATAAAAAATCAATTGAAATGATCAAGAAGAAAGCGCCGCAGGCGAAAGTGCTTCTACACAATGATGGCGCGATCCGCAAGTTCATCCCTGATTTGATTGACACTGGATTTGATATCCTCAATCCCATTGAAGGTCACCTGCGTGGGATGGATCCTGTTGAATTGAAACGCGATTTTGGCAGGGATCTCACCTTCCAGGGCGGCGTGGATGTAAAAACCGTTCTCAATAACGGCACGATCGAAGATGTGCGCCGCGAAGTTCGTTTGCGAATCGAACAGATGGGTGAGGGCGGCGGTTATATTCTTGCGCCAGCTCATAATTTTAGCAACGATATTCCGCTTGAAAACATGCTGGCCTTTTTTGAAGCCGGGCATGAACTTGGAAGGTATCCTTTGAAACCATGATCCTCGAAGAATTACGTGCTCACGTTCTCCAAACGGCTCTGTTCCTGCCAAAATACAACCTAGTCTGGATGGCTGGAGGTACGGTCTGCGCGCGTGATCCGCAAACCGGATATGTTGTCGTCACACCCAGCGGGTTGGACTATGAACGCCTCACACCAAACGACATGATTGTTACCGATATGGATGCGAATCTGGTCGAAGGCAAATTTCGCCCGTCTGTAGCGCTCAATCTTTGGATTGGTTTCATGCGCGCCCGTTCTGAACTGAACGCGGTCGTCCATACGCACTCACCGTATGCGACCGCGTTTTCTGTTGTATATCAATCGATCCCAGTCATTACAGAGACCATGGCAGACTGGTTTGGTCAGCCTGTGCCTGTGACACATTACTTGAGCGTGGAGGATCCTGACTTCCCAACCTTACCAGTTGAAGTAATGGGTAATGGTTATGCCGTTTTGCTTGGCAACCACGGACCCATCACTGTTGGTAAAACACTAGAACATGCCCTCGAACGTGCCGTAACATTGGAAGAGGCCGCCCGGACTTATTCCATCGCGCAAACGATCAGCGTACCTGTACCTTTGACTGACGAACAAGCGCGTGCTTCATTTGATTATTACCACAACCGATACGGTCAGAGGAAATCATAGGAGAATAGTTGTGCTGGAATTCAACGAGTCATTGATCGCATTTGATTTGCAAGCAAAGGATGCACAAGAAGTGATCGGTCTTTTGGCAGGCAATATGCACGCACAGGGATTGGTTTCCGCGGAATATGGAGCGCAGACCCTGGCGCGTGAAATGGTTCATCCAACGGGACTGCCGACCAAACCGTTTTGCGTTGCCTTCCCGCACGCGAATGCCGAGGGAGTCAACCGCTCCGCGCTGGGAGTGGCGGTGATGCATCAGCCGGTAAAATTTCAAAATATGGCTGACCCCGATGAAGGACTGGATGTGATGCTGGTCTTTATGCTTGCAAACCGCGATCCCGAGGAGCAAATCCAAACATTAAGAAATCTGGCTGTGTTATTTGGTCAGCCTGAAAAATTAGTTGAACTGCGAGACCAGGCTACTCTGCAGGGGGTGGCATCCTGGCTGAGGCGTGAGCTTCGCCTGAGTTAAGGAAACAGATGTTTGACTGTTTTCGAGAAGGAGGAAGGCTACTGGAGATGTTTCTACTTGTTCACCCCGATGGTCGACTATCTTGTGTGGAAGGAGGCAAAACTTATATATGGGTAAATTGATCGTAGTTGCATGTGGTGCCGGTATTAATACATCGACAATGGCTGAAGATTCCATAAAAGAGCGTGTGGCCCAGGAAGGGTTTTCGGATGTCGAAGTCAAACGGATTTTGATGGCTGACATTGATGGCTTTCTTGGCCGTACGGATCTGATCATGGTTGTTTCCATGATGAAAATCTTCCGCACCTTTAACGTGCCCGTTTTCCAGGGCATGCCCTTTCTAATCGGCTCAAAACAGGAAAAGGATGAGCTATTAGATAAGATCGTCGAAGTAATCAAGAAAGTTTAATCTGGATCACCTGATCCAAACTCAAATTCACAAAAGGAGAATGTAAAA
>DATEDD010000126.1:0-5891 GCA_035286565.1 Anaerolineales bacterium | reverse complement strand
CTAATCACTGAATTACTTTTTTTCCTTTGGTAAATTATTTGGCAAATTATTCTGTGCCATTGCAACCATGCCGCTTAATCCACCGAGATTCATCGAGTCCACTGCGGAGGAAGGCACAATCACCAGCGCGCCTTTTTCTTTCAAACCTTCAAATAGCATGTTCATCGCGCGCAAGTGCAGCGCGGTAGGATTGTTGATATATGCCTGTGAAGCTTCCGCGAATGAAGCCGCGATCTGCTGTTCAGATTCGCCGAGGATCACACGAGCCTGTCGTTCGCGCTCAGCCTGTGCCTGACGCGACATCGCATCCTCCAAATTCTGCGGAATGACGATATCGCGGATCTCAACGGAATTCACAGTCACACCCCATGGAGTGGTACGCTCGTCAATGATGCGCTGAAGCTCATCGTCAATCGCACTGCGCCCGATGAGAATATCCGCCAGCATCATGCGGCCGATGATGTCACGCAGAGCGGTCTGCGCTGCCCAAGCGATCGCGGCGCGGTAATCCTCTACTTCAAGCGCCGCCTTCTCAGCATCCCATACCACCCAAAATAGCACTGCGTCCACATCCACTGGCACGGTATCTTTTGTCAGTGTTTTTTCAGCCGAGAACGGCGTGACCATTACACGGCCGTCAATCCATGTTGTAACGTTGTCAATAATTGGAATGATCCAGAACATGCCAGGTCCGCGCAACCCATGAAACTTACCCAGCCGTAATAGGACAGCCTTTTCCCATTGCGATGCAACTTTCAGTGCATACAGAAAATATGCGCCGGCGAAAGTCCAACCGACCACCCATGTGCCGAGGATTGCATCGCCGAAACGGCCATCACCCACAAGCGCACCGAGCCCTGCAACGATCAAACATACACCGAAGAGTAGGCCCGCAATTGCTGAGATGTGCTGGTCGGCTTTTGCGGCTTTATTCTTTTGAATGATATTCTTTACAAATCCGGCTTCCATTTTACATTCTCCTTTTTTGACTTATTTGCTATCGATATCCTGCGCATCTTTCCAGAACTTCAAGCTGCCTTTCACCATCTGGCTGACTTCTCGCTCTGAGAAACCCAACCTAAAAGCCTCTGTGACGAATCGCTGTGTGAGTGCTGTGAGCGATTCATATCTTAACTTCTCGCTGATTTCCGGCGGTGGTATCTCTATGATGTAAGTTCCACGTCCCTGCTGCGTGGAGATGATCCGCGCCTCATCCAATATGCGATATGCGCGCGCCACAGTGTTGAAGTTGACTCTCAACTCTTGTGCCAGCGCACGCACCGTTGGTAACTGGTCGCCAGGTTTGAGTATCTTGTTTACTAATTGGCTTTGTATCTGATTGACGATCTGGGTGTAGATGGGCAAACCTGAATGGAAATCAAGGTGTAGTGTAAGTTTTTTATCTGCCATAAGTTGTCCTGTATATTGTACTAATTGTATCATTGTCATAATTGTATTCAGAAAAGGGATTTTGTCAAGCGGTCTCCGGCAGTTTATTCGAAGGACACCCGACGGGCAGGCAGAATCTAAGAGCCAAGATTCTGTTCCCGTTGTCGCATCAATTATCAGTTAAGAATGAAGCGGGGCCTGTTTACAGTCCTCTTATGATTTAAATATATCTGCATGGTAGAATCCTCCTGCATTTGACAAAGGAGTATTAATATGGAAATAAAGACTGCTACATGGACTGAGAAAAAAGGCTTGGCCCAAATGTTAAAAGGCGGTGTCATCATGGATGTGGTGAACGCCGAGCAGGCCAAAATTGCGGAGGATGCGGGCGCGTGCGCGGTGATGGCGTTGGAGCGTGTGCCTGCCGATATTCGCGCAGACGGCGGTGTGGCGCGCATGTCTGACCCTGATATGATCTTGAAGATCATGGATGCGGTCAGTATCCCAGTGATGGCGAAATGCCGTATTGGTCATTTTGTGGAAGCGCAGATTTTGGAAGCCATCGGCGTGGATTACATTGACGAATCTGAAGTGCTCACCCCTGCGGATGAAGAACATCATATTTTGAAGCATGCCTTCAAGGTGCCGTTCGTTTGTGGATGTCGCAATATTGGCGAGGCTTTGCGCCGCATCGGTGAAGGCGCGGCCATGATCCGCACAAAAGGTGAAGCTGGCACAGGGGACGTAGTGGAAGCGGTGCGCCATGCCCGCAGTGTCATCGGTTCGATCCGTCAGTTGCAAGGAATGAATGCTGAAGAATTAATGACTTTTGCCAAGAACAACGGCGCGCCGTATGAATTGGTAAAGGAGGTGAAGACTCATGGGCGAATGCCGGTTGTGAATTTTGCAGCGGGCGGAGTTGCGACTCCCGCTGACGCGGCTTTGATGATGCAATTGGGTGTGGACGGTGTCTTCGTTGGCTCCGGAATTTTCAAATCTGGCGACCCTGCTAGGCGTGCCGCGGCCATTGTAAAATCTGTAACACATTATCAGGACGCCTCCATTCTTGCAGAGGTGAGCAAGAATCTCGGCCAGGCCATGGTTGGACGAAATGTTTCGCAAATGGCTGAGGGTGAGAAAATGGCGGGACGTGGTTGGTAGTTTGATGTAAACACGTAAATAGGTAGACAGGTGAACACGTGTGTACTTGTCTTCTTGTACACTTGTATACCTGTATACATAAACCATGAAAATCGGCGTCCTGGCCTTGCAAGGCGATTTTGCAGAACATATTTCCATGCTCAAACAGATCGGGGTGGACACAGCTGAAGTGCGTTTGCCAAAACATCTCGATGGGCTGGATGGCCTGATCATGCCTGGCGGCGAATCCACAACGATTGGAAAACTTGCTGTTGCGTATGATTTGATGGAGCCGTTAAAGCAATTCGGCAAGAGCCATGCTATTTGGGGAACATGCGCCGGTGCGATCTTTCTTTCAAAAGATGCGAGTTCCGATCAACCCTTGCTTGGATTAATGAATATCAAAGTCCGGCGGAATGCTTTTGGCAGGCAGGTTGAATCGTTTGAAACTGATCTCAAAATTGACGAGTTTATAAAAGCCACTGGCACGGAGCATCCATATCACGCAGTCTTTATCCGTGCGCCGATCATTGAATCGGTTAGTGGAAATGTGAAAGTGCTGGCCGCGTTGGATGATGGCCGCATCGTTGCGGCGCAGGAAGGTCATTGGCTGGCGACTTCCTTTCACCCTGAGTTGACAAGCGATACACGCTTTCACGAGTTTTTTATTTCGTTGGCAAGTTAATAACAAAACCCTAAAGGTTTCTCCATTAAATTGTGATTAAGAATAATCGTAAAAACCTTTAGGGTCTTTTTTCAATATGACCATTCGCTCCCTTGACTTGCTCGACATCCCCACCCTTGCACGTTATCGAAATGATGTGTTGACCCTCGATAGCGCGCGTGCCCTCACGCGTGGCCATCCTTTGGGGACGATGGGACTGCTGGCATACATCAACCCTGCGCGTCATTTATATGCGGCTATTGAAAATAGCGGCGAGTCCGCTTTGCTGGGCGGGATTATTCACACGCGCGGAGAGTTGTTTGCCAGGTTGTTGTATCTCGCGCCGTTGTCAAATTTGCATGACCCGCAATTACCGGCCTTGATCGAGCATCTTGCGATTCAAGCCGGAGAGTGGCAGGCTGTTCACGTCCTTGCTGAAGTAGATGAGACCAGTGATGTCTTCCCGGCGTTGCGGATGACAGGGTTCTCCGTCTATGCCTGGCAGAGGATGTGGGATGTGAGTCTGCTTGAGCAAACAGGATCAAATTCGAATTTAAATTGGAGGCGGATGCAATCGTTGGACTTGCCTGCGGTGCAAAATCTGCATTATCAAATTGTGCCGCAATTACTGCATCCCGTTGAGCCTGCCCCAAATCGTGTAATGGGATATGTGCATCAGAGCCTTAAATGCTATGCGAGCATTACATCTGGAATGGTTGGTGTGGTCATAACGCCGCTCATTCATCCCGATGAAAACGATGTCAGTGAAAAAATCGCATCGCTCGTGGCGAGCCTGCCAGACCGCCGCGGGCGCCCCATTTATTTAAATGTACGTTCATATCAAGCCTGGCTTGAACCGGTTTTGGAAGACCTCGGCGCACTGGCCTCTACGCGGCAGGCGGTGATGGTGAAGCACCTTGCGCGTTTGGTGAAGAATGGTCAGCCTGCGCGCGCGCTGCCCGCAAATGCCGGGGTGCAGCCTTCGCATATGAGCAGGATGGATGTAGATGATTAAAGCGCTGTTGTTTGATTTCGATGGGTTGATTCTCGATACTGAGACGCCTGAAGTTTTGGTTTGGCAGTCCATTTATCACGAACACGGATTTGAGCTTCCCGTCGATGAATGGGAAAAGACGATTGGCGGATACGGCCTCTCGAACTTTGATGCGGCGGAACATCTCTCGCTTCTTTCTCAGGGACGGCTGGATCCTGTTTCGATGCACACTCGCTATCGAAGAGAATCTGATTTGCTGATCCAGGCGAGTTCGATCATGCCAGGTGTGATTAATATGATCGAGCAGGCGCGGGAACAAGGTATACAGTCTGCCATTGGTTCAAGTTCGCCGCATTCGTGGGTGGATACGCACGCGAAAAGACTTGGCATTTTTCATTATTTCAAGCATATTATTTGTCAGGATGACGTTCCGCCCGGCAGAACAAAGCCCAACCCGGATATCTACTTGAAGGCATTGGAACAGCTCAAGGTCCAAAATACGGAGGCGGTCGTCTTTGAGGATTCGGTCAACGGGGTGGAGTCGGCGCATCGTGCAGGCATCTTTGTAGCGGCTGTCCCCAATCCATTAACTGCGAAAATGGGCGTTAGCGGTGATATCACTCTTTCATCGCTGGCTGATTTGTCCTTGCAGGATCTGCTGGCGAAAATTCCTTGGGCTTGGGAATGATGAAATATTTCGACACGGTGAGCGAAAGACGAACCGTCAACTCGCCGCCTGTTAAGTCTTTACTCTCACCCGTCCTGCCCATGTGACATGGACATCTCCTCCGCAATCCCTTTCCCTCCTCGCACACAGACTCCCCCAAATCCGACGATGATTAATTTGAATCCGCGTACAAGTTTTATGTTGTCGTATTTTGGGGAGGTGCTCCGCGAAACGGGCGGAGGGGGCTGAAATGGACTCCCAACTTATTTCCGCGTAATTCCTGCCACACGCTTTGCGTCTTTTCGGCGGAGGTCGTTTTACGCTGTTGTAACCTGGCGTAAGTCGGCAATGACAGGTAGGGAGAACAATTCCCTTCTCAGCAGGCGGCTGGTAAAGAACAGCACTTCAAAATTCTCGATCTTGCCTGTTTTCGGGTTGAGACGCGCAATGATCTCGTCCTCCAACTCTTCGGATTCCTGTTCAGCGTAGGGCGCGACGGTGTTGATATACAGGATGTCTGCCTCACGGTCATATTGGAAAGTTAGCTTTTCTGCCATTCTATTTCTCCAATATGTTGATGATTGCTTTCCGAATCTCGCCCAACTTTTCTGGCTTTAGCGTCCCTTCAATGGATACGATCAAACCTTCATTTGCGGTGAAAAGTTTGGAGGGACGCGCATAACTTTGAAGCCGCAACATACCCGATTTGAAATCAGTTTAAGCGATAACAACTGCTTGAGCATCGCCATACGGATTGCTCGTGATCTGGCAAAGAATCCAGTCACTTTTGTTAGCGCGTGCCAACACCACGGCTGGGCGGACTTTGCTTTCTGAAAGATCAGAAAATGGAAAGGGTAAAACTACGACGTCGCCCGCTGAAGGTATGCCCATGCTTCATCCTCCTCTGGTCTCATCCAATCTTCTGCAAGTGCGGCTTCGCTCAGCAAAGCCGTTTCAGCGACAAGCAATGCGGGCTCATCAAGAATTACGAGCAAAGCGCGCCGCGTGCCTTGAAGCGGAATAGGCTGGAGTATTCT
>DATEDD010000125.1:0-3682 GCA_035286565.1 Anaerolineales bacterium | reverse complement strand
AGGTTATTCCAACGGACATGTCGCCAATCCATCCTATCGCGCTGTTTGCGACGGTGACACGGGTCATGCCGAAGTCGTGCGCATCACATTTGACCCAAGCGTCATCTCCTTCCGTGACATTCTCAACGTCTTCTTCGCCATTCATGATCCCACCACACTGAACCGCCAAGGCGGGGATGTTGGCACGCAATATCGCTCCGCCATCTTTTATCACAACCCTGAGCAAAAAGAAACCGCTGATACACTCATCAGTGAGTTAAATGAACAGAAAATTTGGAACAGCCCAATCGTCACAGAAGTGGAAGCGATCAAGGATTTCTACATTGCCGAGGATTATCATCAGGAATACTTCGTAAAAAATCAATCCCAACCCTATTGTCAGACTGTGGTCGCGCCGAAGGTATCCAAGTTCCGCAAGCACTATCTTGAGTTGTTGAAGAAACAGCCTGCATAAAAAAAGAAGTGCGGAGGAATTCATCTGCACTTCTTTCACAAGAAGACAAATCTTTATTTTCTTGGGTTGTTTCGAGCTGGCTTTTGTTTTACCTTCGCCATTTCAGAAAGCAAGTCATCCAGCGTCATATCAGCAAAAAGAATTTTGCGTTCCTCTACATAATCGCCATAACCGACTGTAAATTGGTTAACAAACCGAATGGTATTCACAACGCCAATTTCTTTGTAAAGGACCCGTAAAGCTTCTTTTGTAATTTCCGCAAGTGGAAGTGTATCTGCTATCATTTTATAACTCCTTCGCCAGTTCAAGAGGGGAAACAACTTTTATTCTCAAGCCTGGAATTTTCTTCGTTTTTTTCAAAAACACATCATCGCAAGTGCAAAAATAATCTACACGCGCCTCTTCAGCGGAAGCCAAATGAACAGCATCTAAAAAATGGACACCAAGATCAACAAATTCTTTGGAGCGTTTCTCTATTTTTGAGTTCATACTTACAAAGTCTTTTGCTTTTGAAATGACTTCCAATGCATATTCTTTGCGGATTTGGTTTGAATTGCGATTTATTTCAAACTATAATATCTCAGACGAGATTAAATCCGCCTTGTTCGTTTCAACAAAAGATAGAATCCCCAAAATGGCTTCTGCTTCAAGCGTAATTCGAAGCTGGGTCTTACTGTCCAATGGGCGTTGTATACTACAGGTATCAAGATAGATTACGCGTTTCATCTGCTCAAATTATAGCATGTGAAAACCTTTGAATCACAAAAAAGGTATACTTGGGCAGATGGAAAACCTCCGTTCTTTTTATTTATGACAAACACTTCCTCCCCCACCTTCCACGTCCGCGATGTGCCGATTTACGGCGACGCCATCCTCGCCCCCATGGACGGTTACTCCGACTGGCCCTTCCGTTCGCTTTGCCGCGAGTTGGGCTCAGCCATGAGTTACACCGAATTCGTCAAAGTGGAAAAAATTCTCAGTCGCTCCAAAGAGCCAGCCAAGCGGTTGTACTTCACCGATATCGAACGTCCGATCACATTCCAAATTTATGGCGATGACCCAGACCTCATCCTAAAAGCCGCATTGAAGATTCAGGAACTAAACCCAGACATCATTGACCTCAATATGGGCTGTCCCGCAAAAAGCATCGCAGACCGCGGCGCAGGCGTTGGCATGATGCCATCTCCATTGATCATCGCCCGCACATTCAAGAAATTAACCTCCGCGCTCAGAGTCCCGGTCACGGGGAAAATCCGTTTGGGCTGGGAAAAAAACAAAAATTACAAACTCATCGCGCGCATTGTGGAAGAGAACGGCGGCTCGCTCATCGCCATCCACGGACGCACAAAGGAACAACGCTACACCGGCAGCGCCGATTGGGACGCAATTGCCGAAGTGAAATCGCTTGTCAAAATTCCCGTTATCGGAAGCGGTGATGTGAAAACCGTTGCCGATATTGACCGCATGAAAAAGTACACACATTGTGATGCAGTCATGATCGGACGCGGCGCACTTGCCAACCCCTGGGTATTCGCCCGCCTCGACCGTGAACAAGTTACACCGGGACAAGTCCAGGAAACCGTCCGCAAGCATCTCGCGCGCAGTGTTGAATTCTATGGCGACGAAGACGGCTCGCGTCTCTTCCGTAAATATGCCGTGCAATATCTGCTCATGCAAACCCTCACGCGTGAAACCCGCAAACAAATCCTCAAGCCAATGCCGTCAGGTGAATTCCTTGAAATGCTTAATCAAGTCTACGCAGTGACGGCTTAACGTATAATCAAGCCATGCTCCTCGATCTCCCTCTCATTCTCGAAACACGGCGCAATCACGCGCTTGAACATGCCACCATTCACATCCTCAACCGCCAATTTCCCGGTCAACACATGGCTGGGCATTCCAACCCAACTGGTTTTTATTTGCTCGGCGATCTGCAAACACAGGATATTTGGATCGCTGCAACGGAAGCACACACGCGATTAAACTCCGGTGAAAGCGGACTTGCGATTCACCCCGGCTGTGGCACCAACCTTGCGACCACCACGCTTCTTGCCGCGACCTTGGCCTGGTTCCCGCTGCGAGGAAAAAAATCCACGCTGACGCGACTCCTGCTCATCCCATTGGCATTGCTGTTCGCTCTGGCTGGCTATCACCTCAGCCGCCCGCTTGGCCCCTGGCTTCAAAAATATGTCACCACCGAAGCGAATCTTGGCGCCCTGCGAATCGTGGACATCATCCCCGTCCGCAAAGGCGTGCACAGAATCATCACCAAGTAGGGACACAGCGCCGCCGTATCCCTGCCAATGACCCATGCCAAATATATTCTTCCTGCACGGCAACGACGAATTTGCCATCAACCGCAAGATCAAAGACTTCGAGTCTGATTTCAGTGATGCGACCACAGCAGGGATGAACACTGCCCATCTCGAAGCGCGCACAATGACAGAGAATGACTTGAACAATGCGGTCAATGCCATGCCCTTCCTCGCGCCAAAGAGACTGGTCATCCTTTCGAATCCATCCTCCAAATATAACAACCCAGCCTCACGCAAAAAATTCGGGGAATTCCTCAGCAAGACGCCCGATACAGCCAAATTCGTCATTCATGAATTGATCGAACCGAAGGAAATTGAAAAACATTGGCTGATGAAGTGGGCGGGAAAAAATCCTACGCTGATAAAAACACAGGCATTCCTCTTACCCAAACAAAGGGACATGCCCGGCTGGATCATCGATGAAGCCAAGAATCAAGAAGGCAGGATCGAGTCCGCTGCCGCCGCGAAACTTTCTGAAATGGTCGGCGTGGATACCCGACAGGCCGGGATGGAAATTGCAAAACTGCTGGCCTATGCCAATTGGGAGCGGCCGGTCCGTGTATCCGATGTGGAAGCGGTTTGTGTCTTCACATCCCAACAAAGCGTGTTTGATTTCGTAGATGCCTTATCACAGGGAAATGGCAAAACCGCGCAAAAACTTTTGCACCGCCTGCTTGAAAATGAAGAAGCGTTTTCGTTATGGGGCATGGTCGTCAGGCAATTCAGATTATTGATTCAGGCGCGTGAAATTTTGGACGGCCGCGGAAACAAAGATGATGTGGCGAGGGCTTTGGGTGTGCATCCATTCGTCGCAGAAAAAACAACGGGGCAGGCAAATCGTTTTACGATAGAGTCACTTGAAAGTATTTATCATAAATTGTTGAGGATTGACGAGGAAGTTAAAACAAGCCAG
>DATEDD010000124.1:0-5738 GCA_035286565.1 Anaerolineales bacterium | reverse complement strand
GACCCGGTCCTGGCTGTGCATGATGAGGGATACATCAACTTTCTCGCCGCAGCCTGGAGGAAGTGGCTGGCTTCAGACCCCGAGGTTGCGGCTTCACCTGAGCAGAATGCCTTCCTGCCGGCAACCTTTGCGCTGCGACGCAAGCCTCGCGTGCCAAACACCCTGCTTGGCAAGGCAGGCTACTACATCATGGACTTATCCGCCTGCATTGTTGAAGCGACCTATGAAGCCTCACTTGCATCTGTAAATTGTGCATTGAGTGCGGCAGAATTTATTTCATCATCCATAGCCAATCGTCCATCGTTTGCCTTTGCCCTCTCCCGCCCGCCCGGTCATCACGCAGGCAAGGATTACGCCGGCGGATATTGCTTCATCAACAATGCCTGTGTTGCGGCAAACTGGCTTTCATCAAAAGGAAAAGTTGCCTTACTTGATATCGACTATCATGCCGGCAATGGCACTCAGGACATTTTCTACGAACGCAATGACGTCTTAACTCTGTCGATTCATGGCAACCCTGATTACGAATATCCACACTACATTGGCTTTGCAGACGAAACTGGCGCAGGCGCGGGGCTTGGCTTTCACAAAAACTTCCCTCTTCCCGCAGGCACAAACGACACGGATTATTTATCCGCGCTGGATGATGCCATCACAATGATAAAAAACTTTGCGCCGAAATTCCTCGTCCTTTCCGCCGGCATGGACATTTTCGACGGCGACCCGCTCGGCAAATTCCACGTCACAGATAATGGAATTGGTGAAATAGGAAAAAGAATCGCCGAATTAAATTTGCCTACCGCCATTATCATGGAAGGCGGTTATGCAAATGAGGCGCTTGGCAATAACATGGTCAAATTATTGGAGAATTTCAAATGAGAAGACACCTGTTCATAATATTAATCGTATTAGCTCTACTTGCCGCTTGTGGGCCTTCCCCAGAAGTGCAAGCCACGCGCACTTCCGCTTCGTGGACAGAGACTCCCAGGTTCCTCCCTACAGAGACGATGACACCCAGCCCAACCAAAACAATTACTCCGACAATAACATTCACATCCACCATCACAGCCACGTCAACATTTGCATTTCCAACCGTCACCGTCAACAAGCAAGCGCATTGCAGATACGGTCCATCCACTGCTTATTTGCACGCCGCAGACTTATACCCTGGGGATATCGGCAGTGTGCGCGGGCGAGCTGTTTACAGCCAATGGCTTCAGATCAAGTTCGACAAAATCAATTACTTCTGCTGGGTTGCGCCATCGGTCGTGGATGTGGCTGGCGATATCAGCAACATAGACAAAGTCACGCCCAACTTGCAATCCATCGGCAGTAATCAATACGGGCCGCCGCACAATGTGAGCGCAGTCCGCGATGGGGATAAAGTCACCATCAGTTGGGATCAAATGCTGATGACAAACGACAAGGACCGCGGCTACTTTATTGAAGCTTTTGTTTGTCAGAATGGCAACTATCTTTGGTGGACATTCCCCTTCCCCGATCAATTCACCACCAGTTACACTGTAAAAGATGAAGCCGGCTGTCCTGCACCTTCCAACGGTCAGCTATATACAGTTGAAAAACATGGCTACTCCCAACCGGTGGAAATTCCCTGGCCTGCGCCTTAAATCAAAAGCGGACGCTGATTACGTCCGCTTTATCTTAAACCAAGACCCCTGTTTTTTTCAAAACGCCTTCCAGCGCATCAATTGTGGCAGGTTTGATCAGCATGGCCTGTGCGCCTCCGCGCAAAACCTGTTGGCGCGTCTCGGGCTGGTCATCTGAGGTGATGACAATGACCGGCACTTTCATCAGTCGCGGTTCACGGCGGATATATGCCAGCACTTCGGTACCATCCAAGCCGGGCATATTGATATCCAGGCAGACAAAACTCGGGGTAAAACTTCCCAAAACAACCATCGCCGGGCTGGAGCCGTAAGCGATGCGCGCGGATAAATCCAGTATTTTCAGCATTTGTTGTAAAGCATCTGCGGTTTGACGATTATCGTCAATAATTAATCCTTCTGACATTTATTCCTCCAAAATTACATTGCCCATCACAGACACGTCATAACCTTTCAGTTGAGATACTGCCTCTCGAAATCCGCGATCAGCCAACAGTTCAAAAAGAGGCGCGAGCAGGTCGTCTTCCGCAAATTGTTTGGGAATCACCAGGTCATAACGTTCCTGAAAAAGCGGGATGAAACCCAAGTCCAGAGCCTGTGCGGCGGCGGCAATTCCCAGCCCGCAATCAGCGCGCCCAGATGCGACTGCGGTTGCAACACCCAAATGAGTATACTCTTCCTGAGAATAGCCGACAATGGACTCTGGGGAAATAGCCATCAATTTCAAATGATAGTCCAACAGGACTCGCGTACCCGCCCCGCGTTGACGATTCACAAAGAGGACGCTTCGACTCGGCTCAGCGCGAGCTTTACGCTGCGGACTCCGCTCGGAACTGCTGAGGTCTCCCAGGCTTTTAATTCCCTTTGGGTTTCCCTGCCTAACGATCAACCCCTGGTCACGCCCAACCAACGCAATCACTTTCACTGGAATATTCGGCATGTATTGACGAATATATGAGATATTATATTCGCCATTATTTGGGTCAAGCAAATGTGACCCTGCCATGTGCGCCTCGCCGCGTCGCAACGCAACCAGCCCGCCTTGCGAACCGACATTTGATGAAGCAAACCTGCGATTATACTTCGCGAGGAATTGCGCGAGCAGGTCGAGAGTCATGTCATGTGAGCCAATGCAAAAAATAGTTTTTTCGATTTCAGCTCTGCTTCGATATAAATGAACTTTGACTTGTTCGCCTGCTTCGTAACCTTGCACACCGCTTGGAATTAAAGCCAATCCATCCGCTTGAACAAGTGAAGTGATGACTCCCGCCCCACGCGATAACGGTGCGGCAAGAAGTCTACCTCCCACTTTACCAACTGCCACGCGGACATAATCATCATCTCCCGCAGGGGAAACAAGTTTGCGCGTGAGCGTCGCCATTTCAGCGGGGAGTTCGTTCGGCCTGCGCCCAAGCCATTTGGCAATGATGGGCTCAACAAAAATATCTACTGTCAGTGCGGATGAGACGGGATAGCCGGGGACGCCGATAATCAACGTTGAACGTTTAACGTTTAACGTTTCTTCGATCATCCCCAAAATTGCAGGATGCCCCGGTCTCACTGCAACTCCATGCACGAGTAATTGACCTAACTTCTCAACTACTTTGGCAGAAAAATCTTCAGCGCCTGCGGAGGACCCTGCATTGAGCAAAATAAGATCATGCGTTTGTGCGGCTGCTTGAACACGTTCAAAAATCGAATCAAAATTATCTTTTGTGATCGGATAACGCGTCGGCTCGCCGCCCATGGCTTTGATCTGCGCCGCCATTACCAATGAGTTGTATTCAAGGATGTCGCCAGATTTTAGTTTGGAACCGATTGGGACCAACTCCGTGCCTGTTGGCAAAATGGCGACTTTAGGTTTACGCGCGACAGTGATATTCTGATGTCCGGAAGCGGCTATCGCACCCAAATCCACTGGACGAAGGGTATGTCCCGCAGGCAGGACAAGTTGAGTTGCAACAATATCTTCCCCCAGCGGGCGGACGTGACTCCATGGCGCGACAGCCGCGCGAATTCTGACCGAGGATGGTTGACGAATGACGGAGGTAATCTCGCCATGCTCATCAAGCGATTCAACATTTTCAATGGGAATGACAGCGTTCGCCCACTCAGGCAACGGATCGCCAGTATCAACATACTGCGCCCGCCCTGTTAACTGGCTACTGCTTACTGGTAACTGAACAGGCGAAGAAGGCTGTGCGCCATTTGTATCCTCCGCGCGGACGGCAAATCCATCCATCGCAGAGGCATGGTAATGTGGAGATGAGACCAGCGCCCAAATCGGCTCGGCTGTGATGCGGCCTAACGCGTTTTCATCGAGAGGAATTGTTTCAGTACCAAGCACGCGCCAGAGATTCACATCCTGCAATGCTTCGCGGAGGCGGGATTGGGCTTGAGGGAGGGGAATATCGTGGAGGTAGACAGACATTTCGATTTACGGTTTTTGATTGGCGATTTACGCAACCCCATCCATCGCAGCGGCGAGGCGTTTGATGATTTCATCCACTTCGTCTTCGTTGATGGAAAGCGGAGGTGAGAATGCCAGGGTGTTTCCAAGCGGACGAGTTCGCAATCCACGCTCTTGCGCGGCTTTGAAGATTTTCATAGCCATCGCAGGGTCGGCGGCTTTGGTCTGTTTGTTCGAGACAATTTCCACGCCGCAGACCAAGCCGAGTCCGCGCACATCACCGACGAATGAGAATTCTTTCAGCGTCTTCAATCCATCCAGCAGACGTTGGCCTAATCCACGCGCGCGTTTTGGAAATTCTTCGCGCTCCATAATTTCCAGATTCTTGAGGCCCACTGCACACGCCATGGCATGGCCTGAGTAGGTATATCCGTGCATGTAAGCTTCAGAATCTGCGGCAGTTTCCATTGTCGCGCGGATTTCATCTGAAATTTGAATGCCGCCCAGTTGAGCATATCCGCTGGTGATGGCTTTGGCAAATGCAAGAATATCAGGTTTCACATTCCAATGCTTCAGCGCAAACCATTCACCAGTCCGACCAAACCCTGTGATGACTTCATCGGCAATGAAGAGGATTTCATATTTGTCGCAGATCGCGCGCACGAGCGGAAAATAGTCAGCGGGAGGAACGATCACGCCGCCCACACCCATGACAGGTTCAGCGATGAACGCCGCTACTGTATCCTGACCTTCACGCAGGATTGCTTCCTCCAACGCCCGCGCCGCAGCTTGACCAATCGTCTCGCCTGCATTGATTTCACCTTCATAACGATATGGATTCGGCGCAGGGACGTGAACAAAACCAGCCATAGCGGGACCAAACATGGTCTGATATTTTTCGAGTCCAGTGGCAAAAGTAGCCGCGAGGGTAATACCGTGATAGGCGCCTTTACGTGCAATCACTTTATATTTGCCGGGTTTGCCTTTTCGCTTCCAATAATATCGCGCAGTCTTGAATGCAGAGTCGTTCGCTTCTGAACCGCCAGAGGTGAAGAAAGTAGTGTTCAAACCTTCGTAAGCAAAGCCCGCAAGTTTATCAGCAAGTTGAATGGATGGAAGATTTGTCATCCCTGAGAAATTGGATGTGAATGCCAAATCTTTCATTTGGTCGTAAGCGGCTTTTGCCAATTCTTCACGTCCATATCCCGCGTCGACATTCCACAGCCCCGCCATGCCATCGAGGATTTTCTGACCGTCTGTTGTATATAACCAGACCCCTTCCCCACATTCGATCACTAGCGGATTCGCATGTGACTTGGGATGATAAACGGGGTGTAATTGTTTTTTATCTTTTTCGATCCAGGTTGCGGTATCTTGTTTGGTCATAGTGTCTCCAGATAATAGTATCGTTTGCTAATCATCGCTATCACTTTCCCTCTCCCCTAGCCCCTCTCCCACGCTTTGCGGGGAGAGGGGGATTCGTTGAGTTTTATTTTAAGTTCCTCTATTTTTGCGCGTATTTCATTAAGTGCTGCGGGTAAGTTCTTTTCAACAGTTTCTGATTTTATTCGCAATACATTCAGTCCCAATACTTCAAGAACATCCTGTCGCGCACGATCTGCTTCCACTTGATTATCATGTATTGGGCCATCTACTTCTACAACCAAACGATAAACAGAGTTATAAAAATCTACAACAAAAAA
>DATEDD010000123.1:0-4861 GCA_035286565.1 Anaerolineales bacterium | reverse complement strand
AAAGGGCATGGTCAGCATCGGCGCATGGTATCTCTTCATCATGAGCCTCGACCAGTTCTTCTTCCCCGTTTTGAATCTCACTTCGTTTTGGGCGCAGATCCAGGGCGGACTTTCCGCCGCAGAACGTGTCTTCGCCTTGATCGATGCCGACCCGAACGTGATCCAAAATGAAAAACAGGATGTGCCGCGACTCAAAGGTGAAATTAACTTTGAACATCTGTATTTCCGTTATTCGGATAAGGAAGCGGTTCTGACGGACTTCAACCTGCTCGTACAACCCGGGGAGACTCTTGCATTGGTGGGGCATACCGGCGCGGGCAAGTCATCCATTGCAAAATTGATCGCGCGCTTCTACGAATATCAACAAGGACGCCTGCTCGTGGATGGACGCGACCTGCGTACTTTTGACTTAACCCAATATCGCAGGCAACTCGGCATTGTTTCACAAGTCCCATTCTTGTTTTCAGGCTCAGTGATGGACAATATCCGCTACGCCGTGCCCGGCGTCCCCGAGGAGGAGATGCGCAAACTCGCCAGGAGAATTGGGGACGGCGAGTGGCTCGAAACCCTGCCAGACGGCCTGCATAGCGAAGTGGGCGAGCGCGGCAATCGGCTTTCGATGGGACAGCGCCAGCTTGTGGCATTGATGCGTGTGCTGGTTCAAAACCCCGCCATCTTTATCCTCGATGAAGCCACCGCCAGCGTTGATCCATTCACTGAATGGCAAATTCAACAGGCTTTGAACTTGATCCTGAAGAATACAACCAGTATTTTGATCGCACACCGCCTTTCCACTGTCAAAGCCGCAGACCGTATTGTCGTTATGCAAAAGGGCACGATCATTGAAGAGGGCAGTCACGATGGCTTGCTGACTCAAGGCGGGCATTACGCTGAGTTATACAATACTTATTTCAGACATCAAAGCCTTTCTTATGTTGAGCAGGCACGAGAAATTATTAACTGACCTTACGCACTTTTGCGTGTTTTAGGGCATGTCGCCCTGAGCGACAGCGAAGGGTCTCTACGACTATCTTAGAGACCCTTCGCTCCGCTCAGGGAATCATGCTTGGCGCGTAAGGTGAGTTATTAAATAAAAAAATCGGTCAACAGAATATTCTGTTGACCGATTTTTTTGCTTAGGAAATTTTCCTGCCTCCATGACGTTCCGGATAAACCGGGTGAGCCAGCAACTCGGAGAGTTTGTGTGCGCCTTCCGGGCTGGCGACCGCGATGATCTCATCATTTTCCTGCAAAGTACTGTCGCCGCGTGGCAATGTCATGACACCATCGCGAATGATGGCTGCGATCACGCAATGCTCGGCCAGATCCATTTCCTTGAGTTGCACGCCAATCGCTTTTGCTCCTGCGGGCACTTTCTCTTCCACCACCGAGTAGCGTCCACGGCGGATCTTGAAGAGGGTCATCATGTCACCCAGTGACATTTCCTCCTGAATTAAATGCGCCAGCACATCGGCTTGATTGAGGGAAACATCCACATGAAATTTCTCATCAAATAACCACGCGTTATTCGGGTTGTTTACACGCGCGATCGTGCGAGGCACGTCAAACATTCTCTTGGCGAGAAAGCTAATGGCCAGGTTCATAGAGTCGTCGCTGGTCACCGACGCCATGGCATGTGCCTCGCGAATGCCAACGGCTTCAAGAACACTTGGGTCAATTGGGTTGCCTTCGTAGATCACTTCGGTTGGCAATTCCTGGTGCAGGAGGGAAAGCAGATTACGACGGTTTTCGATCAGCCGCACTTTATATTTTTCATTGAGAAGCAAACTCGCGAGACGCGCCCCAGTGCGTCCGCCGCCAGCGATCAAAACAAACATATTACGCCTCCGCTTTCCCGGCCAGGCGCGAAGTGAGCGCGCTGATACCATCATATGTACTGCTGATATTGATCATATCCCCCGCTTGCAACACCATTCCCACATCTGGCAGAGACGAGCGACCTGCTCGCGTGACAGCGACCGCATAACACTGCTTGAGTGGTTCCATTAATTCTGCGAGTGTGCGTCCGCCCCATGATTCGGGGACGCTGGTTTCATACACTTCCACCTCGCCATTGCCGGCAGAAAAGACCACTCTTTGTGATGGGTTGATCAGCAATTCTTCGACCCGTTGTGCGCCCCAAAATGTGGAACTGACCGTTTGCAGACCAAAAGCTTCTATCACCACCCGCAGAGCCGGATCGTAATTACGCGCCACCACAACGGGCACATGATAATACGTACGCGCGGTATGTGCCACCACTGCATTGAGTGTATCAGAATTAGTTACGGCGGCTAAGCCATGGGCCTCTTTAATACCTGCGCGATCCAATACGTTTTCAGCCAATCCTTCGCCTTCCAGTGTGCGTCCGCGAAAATCGGGGTGCAAACGATTGAATGATTCCCGATTGCTGTCAACAACAGTAACTTGATGGCCGCCTTTAAATAGGCGGTGGGACAACTCCGCGCCAACGCGGCCGCATCCAACAACAATTAAATTCATAGAACTACTCCTTGTGTGCTCACCTGCATGATTTGCTTAGCAAATCACGTGCGGCGCTAGTGTCGTGCAATTCATGCACATGATAGGGCACGTCGGTTACGACAACTCCGTGTCTGTTTAAAAGTTCGCTTCGCAAAACATTAGCCGTCTGCATGTGCAACAAATTGTGCCAGCGTTTTGATGGCATGAACTGAGGCACGACGACTGTGATTGTTTCATTCGCCTGACGGTGATCAATGACATTTTCCAAATATTCCAGCAATGGCTCGATAAAGAGTCGATAAGGCGAATCCAAAATAACCAGGCGCGTTCCCTCGCCCCAGGTTATCCATTTCTTTTGAACCTTCTCAGTTTCATCGGCATCCAGTGAAATATGCACAACAGTTACATCGTCTGAAAGCAGGCGGGCGTAGCGCAACGCATCCATGGTTCCTTGATGCACGCCGCTGATCGGCATGATCACGCGATGGCGTGCCTGCCGCGTGGGGTTGCCTGAAAAATCCTGTAGCGAGAGGTTGCTGGCAAGGTCTTTATAGTGGTGATGAATAGTGAAGAAAATAGAAACCAATATGGGTGTTAATATAAGGACGACCCAGGCGCCCTCGCGGAACTTGGTCACTGCAAAAACCATCATCACAACGGCTGTGCATAATGCCCCGAAGCCATTAATTACCATTTTGTATTGCCAGCCATTAACGTAACGCAATGTAGAGCCAGGTTCAACAACCTCTTCACCTTCTTTAAGATGGCCGATCTTCCACCAGCGGCGAGCCATGCCAGCCTGTGAAAGTGTGAATGAAAGGAATACACCGATTGCGTAAAGCGGGATCAACTTCGTCACACTGGCTTTGAAGAGAATGATCAAAAGCGAAGCAATTACCGAAAGCGTAATAATGCCGTTGGAATACACGAGGCGGCTGCCGCGGAACATCAACTGCTTTGGAAGGAAACCATCCCCAGCATGTAAAGCGCCGAGGCGCGGAAAATCTGCGAAGGCTGTGTTTGCCGCCATGATGAGCACAACAGTTGTTCCCCAGATCATTGCAAGATAAGGCAGTCCGCGTCCATTGAAGATAGTGCGCGCCAATTGCGAGATAATGGTCTCTTGTTCCGAGAAGACTGCGCCGATCTTTCCTGTGAGATATGAAATGGCAAGGAAGAAAGTGCCAAGGATGACTGACATCCAGATCAGTGTGATGCCTGCGTTACGACTGCGCGGCTCCTTAAAAGCAGTGATGCCATTTGAGATCGCTTCGACGCCCGTCAGAGCAGTTGTGCCATTCGCAAACGCGTGCAAAAGAATAAAAGGAGTAAGCACGCCAACGGTGTGTAACAGGCTTAATTCGGGAGGGTCAATTACTTTTCCCAGAGAGCCCGTGATGAAACGGAACATACCCAGCCCAACTGTGGCAAGCATCATCATGATAAAGAAATAAGTGGGGATGGAAAAAGCAGTCCCTGATTCCTTAACACCGCGCATGTTAATCAGCATGATGAAGAAGACAGCTCCGACCGCCATGTGAATACGATAGGGGAATAGATCAGGATATGCAGAAACAATCTGTGCCACACCTGCCGAGATGGAGACAGAGACGGTGAGGATGTAATCGGTCAACAACGCTGCTCCTGCGGTTTGCGCAGGACCTTCGCCCAGGTTATCGCGGGCAACAATATAAGCACCGCCTCCGCTGGGATAGGCGTGGATCGTTTGTTCGTAGGAAATGGTAACGATTGCGAGCAATATAACAATTGCGATTGAAACAGGAAACACATAGCCGAAAGCAATTGTTCCTGCGGCGGCCAGTACCCCCAGAATTTCCTGTGTAGCATACGCAGTAGATGAGAGAGCATCGGATGCGAATACGGCGAGCCCAACCGCCTTGCCAATCGTCTGGTGCGGAGCATCTGCCGTTTGAAGCGGTCGGCCAATGAACCAGTGGCTTAAAGATTTTGGCGGCTTGTACTCGCTTTCACGCCGCATAATTTCGGATTGATTATTTTCGGGGGTTAACATTTTTCTCTCTTGATACTAAATAATTCACATTACGCAAGCAGGGGCGACCCTTCCTGGTTATCAGATAAGCGGCTCCCGCTGGGCGGGTCGCCCCTACGGGTCGCTACATAAAACATTCTTGTTTTGTTTTTGTACGCGAAACGGACGTGATTATAGTACAAACCCTTTTTTATAACAGCGGCTTAAGGAATTTGATAAGGCACATCGGTAATGACCACGCCGGGCTTGGAAAGTAATTCCTTGCGGAGCATATCGGCTGTTTGCATGTGCAAAACATTGAAGACCCGTTTGGATGGAATGAATTGCGGGACAACGATGGTGATTGTCTCATTGGCCTGTCGTGTA
>DATEDD010000122.1:0-8785 GCA_035286565.1 Anaerolineales bacterium | reverse complement strand
GAACCAAAACATTTTCATCAATCGGCTGTATTCTCGCGCATGCGCTTCTTCCTGTTTATCCACAGGCGCGTCGCTCAGCGCGGGGCGCGGTTTGTAGCCCCAGGTCACGATGGCTTTGTTTAATTCTGCCAGCGTTGTATTTTGTGGAAAATAATCCACAATTGCTTCCTGCGTGGCGATGTTGACGGTTGCATTCAAAACGCCCTGTGTGGCTTTCAATTCGTCTTCGATAAACTTCACACACGAGGCGCAACGTAAATTCTCGATTCCGATTTTGACACTTGTCCCACCGACTTGAAAGCCAATGGATTTGATCGCGCCCACCAGCCGCGCCACATCCACTTTTTGCGCATCATAGTGGACCTCAAGCCTGCCTGTCGTTACATTGACTTTTACCTCGCCGACGCCATCGAGCGCGCGCAGAGCCGACTCAAGGTGAGACGAATGCTCTTTTAGCGGCATGCCGCTCACGGGTAGTTCGATGCGGGTGAGAGTCATTTGGGGATTGAAGCCTGTTGTCGCGGAGGTCATTACATAACGGTGCGGGTCCTTGTCGAATTGACCCACACAGGATTGAGAGCAAAAATAAAACGTCATCCCCATGTGCTCGCGTTTGGCGAAAGCGCTTTGAGGTTCGATTTCCATTCCACAAACTGGGTCGCGTTGAGTCATAGTTACCTGCCTTTTTAAAGTGATGTTCAAAGTGTATGCCTGTTCGACGATGTATACGAGCGATTTTAAGCCTAATTCAATATAAGCAAAATGGCCTATCTTTTGGATAGGCCATTCACAGATGGGGAGTAGAGAGACTTAATGATGGTGTGCGTGTTCGTCGGTTTTGCCCAGGTATTTCTCAGGCTCTTTATCAAAGGACTTCTTGCAGCCCAGCGAGCAGAAGTAATAGGTCTGTCCTTTGTATTCGGACGTGCCAGCCGCGGTTGCGGTATCAATGTCCATCCCACAGACGGGGTCTTTAACGGTTGTTGTCATAGATTATCTCCTTTTGTCTGATTCGATTATCACATTAACAGAGATCTTCACTGAGAGTCGTATAACTCAATATCTGTTAGGCACTTTTGCCCGTTATCAAGCTACAAAAACACCTGATTGATCAGACGGCAAATTTCCTTTTTATGCCGCTTTGAGGATCAATTGGCGCAACTACCGCCCTGACTTGGAGTCTGTTCTAACAAGCCACCGGACTGAAGGGATTGACGTACCATATTGGCGCCAGAAGCCGAAGAGAACTTGTCGCTTACGATAAGCCTTGCATCAGCGTCAGTGAAGTCAGTACTCTCATTTGACTTGAGATAGATCGCCATCTCCATCGTCTGTTGTGGGAACCAGTATGCGTTGACATATTTGGCGGCATTAAACATCTCATCTACGCTGGCATTCTGTGAAGCCATCAACTCCAGCAGGCCGAGCATGGCCATACCATGATTACAGTCAGGGAAAAGAGTGTAATTGTTGCAACACGGACGATATACCGCTGATGCCACTTCTTCCACGCGCGCCTGTTGTTCAGGTGTAAGCGAGATCAAATCCAAACTGGCATACAGTTCAGTGATAGGCTTTGTCGCAAGAGTCCATCCACCAGTAGAGGCAAAACGGTCAATCTGCCCCTCGCTGTATTGAACCATTGGCCCTTCAGTAAGTATTGAATTCCTGTTGGCCAATCCGACGGCCCAGAAAAAATTGAGCAGGAAATGGGCATTCTCCGCAGTGATAACGATTTGGTCATCACTGCCCCTCTTAAGAATATCCATCTGGCGATTGCTGATGACGTCGCCGCTGGCTGTCATCACAGCCATGAAGGCGTCATAGTCAATCATGCCTGCTTCGATCAATTGCGGACCCAGCTTTTCATAGGAAACAGGCAGGGCATAGCCGTCTGCGGGGTTGACCTGCTCATAGAGTTCCGTCAATTCTTTCTGCTGTTTCAATTCAGCCGTTTCATCTTGTCCCCACTTCAGATATCCGCTTCCGAGACCCAAAAGAAATGTAACGACGATGGCAATGACGATCCCTGCAATTTGCCTGATACGTTTGTTTGTCGAAATGTTTTCGTCAGTAGGTTCTGCGGTTATTTCTACATTTTGTCCAGTCATGGCTTCTCCTCCGCCTCGCAAGAATTAGAGAGCGGTTTATTCGGATTTTGTTTTTTTCTCTGTTGAGTATTTCTGAACTGTGCGGGTTTCATGTGTGCAAGGCAATATAATCAGCCAGAATTGCCACCCCACCCATCCCTATCCCGCCGCCGAAAGGAACCTTTCCCGTTAGGCGTGATTCTCACGTTGGACGAAGTAATTGTATGGGAAGGCGATTAAAGCCGCTGCATACAAACCATAGCCGACCAGCCAAAGCAACCCAATCAAAAAGCCTCCGATGGTCAACGGCCAAGTGAAGCCAGGCAAAAGCGGCGCCCACGCCTGGTACATTGTCCAGCCGAACAGCAGGTCTCCGACGATGCAGAGCAGGTAACTGCCGATCAAAGCAATGAGCAGTACATACGTCAATGCGCGAAAATTGATTGTGGTTTTCATTCTAATCTCCTTTCCAAATATATTCTTACATGACGGAGACCTAACAGTAAGCGTTAAAGGGCGTATTGTGAAGCAGGCAATTTTGCCTATCATTGGGCTGGCCTGACCTCAATCGTAAACTGTACCTCATCCTGATAGCCATCTTTGGCAAAGTTGACGCGCAGCCACCAGGTCCCCACGGACGGGAAGCGTACGCCAGCCATAAGCATACCGCTGCCATCCGGCATCGGCTGGACAGTACCCGAATCAACAGGCTGGTCGCTTCCTTCGCGGCCGTACTCAAACGAAAAAGAATCCGGCTCAATGGTGACGCGATTTGAGTTCATGAGCATGAAATTCAGGAACACAGTTCCCGTCGGCCTGGCAGGATAGGGATCGGTTTGAAGTCGAACCGTGACCAGTCCATAAGGACCGAAATCCACGATGGCATCACGCGACGGATTGCGCGCGATCTCGCCCATCGTTGACCAGACCAGCAGCGCGATCAGTCCCAGTGCCATTAGGATGTAAAAAAAACAATCAAACCGAATTCGTTTAGCGTTTGACATGGATACCGCCTCTTTCATGTGATTTTATATTTCCTGTGGAATACGTATTCATCCACTTTCTTATCCAGTAAAAACTGATCGCCATAATGACGAGCGCGATCACCTGCGCCTCGCGAAAGCCTCCAGGCCAGAAAATATCGTCGCCGCGAAAAGATTCGAGGAAAACCCTGGAAGCAGAGGAAAGAGCAATCGTCAACAGAAAATTCAGTCCCGCGCCCTCTGGCTTTGGAAATCGCTCGCGAATAACGAGAAGGATTGTCAGCGCGAGAAAGGTCTCGTAAAACTGCGATGGATGGCGGTATTCATTCCACAACCGAATCGCCCAGGGCACATTGGTCGGCGCGCCAAAAGCATCGCCGCTTAGGATGTGCGCGAATCCCACGAAGACCATGAACAATGCCAGCCCAGGCGCGAGGGCGTCGAGGGTTGGGCGCAATGGTAATCCCTTGCGTTGAATGAAGATCACGAATGTGATCAGACTAACGGAAAATCCCATGGATGGCGAAAGCGTGGTTGGAGTCAGCGCCAGCAGGCTGAGGGGTTTCGCCAAATATACATTGGGAAACTCCAGCGCGTACCCCAGCCGCGCACCGACCAGTCCTGCCAGCAGACTGTAGAAAATTATATTGCTAAGCATGGAAGCATTGATCTTCAAGCGCGCCGCCTCACGTTCGATCAAAGGAAGACCCAGCCATAAGCCCGCCAGCAAAACCAGGCTTGCCATTGGAAGGATGAACGGTCCTAGTCGTAAGTAAGGGAACATTCTATGGAATCTCCTGCAATAACGCCTCAATTTTTGATCGAATAAAAGTTTCGTTCATCGGCCCGCCGACCACGACAGTCCGAATGATTCCTTCGCGATTTACGAAATAGGTGGTTGGCAAACCCTTCAACTGATAAAGCGCACTCACGCTTCCATCTCGATCTAACAAGATTGGAAAGGTCAATCCAAATTCATCTACAAAGGGTGGGATATCCTTCTCTGAATCCTGGTTGGTGACATTGAGTCCCAGAACGACCACGCCGGAATCCTTATATTGTTTATAGGCGTTTTCCAGCGCAGGCATTTCGGCGCGGCAGGGCGGGCACCAGGTAGCCCATAAATTGATGAGCACGATTTTCCCGCGCAATTTCGAAAGCGTGACTTTTGTTCCATCCAACGTGTCAAGCGTGAAATCGGGAGCCAAAAATCCTTCACGCGGACTCGGCGAGGTTGATAAAGGTGCGTCAACCGCCGATGGGACACGCGAGACCAGCGTCCACAGGATGCCTGCGGCGAGGCTCACCAACATCAAAATTTCCCAGCGCCTCTTTCGGAACGGGAGGTTGGATTCCGTCATATCAAAATTCTCCAATCCCAGGCATTATTTCAGAAGCAGGTCAATGGTTTGCTGGAATACCTCGAATGACTGCGCGCCAACGACTGCCTGGCCATTGATCAAGAACGTCGGTGTGCTTTGCACTCCAAGCGCGCTTGACGCGCTGGTATCATCCTGTATCAGGGACGTATACTTTCCAGAATCCAGACATTCATTGAAAGTCTGAGTGTCCAGATCAAGTTCCTCCGCGAACTTCTTCAGATTATCTTTGTTGAACGCTCCCTGGTTTTCGCCCGACTGACTGGCGTAGAGTTTGTCGTGATACTCCCAGAATTTATCCTGGTCCGCCGCGCATTCGGCAGCTTCTGCCGCCCAAGTTGATTCATCTCCCAGGAAAGCGAAATTCCAATATCCCAAACGGACTTTTCCGCTTTGGATATATGCTTCGTCAATCTGGGGTTTCGTTTGAGCGAAAAACCGCCCACAAAACGGACACTGAAAATCGGCAAATTCGATAATTGTCACAGGCGCATTCGGGTTGCCTATGAAGTGGCGCACCTTGGGAATCAATGAATCCATCAGGCTTTGTTGCGCGGCAGATTGCGCAGTCCCCGAAGGGGGATCGGCTGTCGGAATAGTGGCAGGTTGCGTTACAACAACGGGTAGAATCGTTGTTGTTGTGCTTGCCTGCGCCAGTGTCAATGGACGCAGGTAATAACCCGCCAACAGTCCAATCACCAACATTACCAGTCCCACAATCGGGGTAGTCCATGATTGAACGTTAATCGTGAGCGCGGGTGAAGTTGGTTTCTCAACTTCCTCCTGTTCAATTACTTCCTGCTCAACTTCCTGTTTCTTCTTTGTCATACCTGTAAACTCCTTTGGCGTAAATTGATTTCTTATTTATTTTCAATCAAATAGCCTGCCTGTTCCCATTCCACCATCCCGCCAGTGAGATTCCAGATATTGATATAACCCTGCTTGACCAATGTCTCTGCCGCGATTTCACTCATGCGCCCACTGCGGCAATATAAAACGATCTTTGCGTTCTTATCGGCGGGAAGTTGCGAGAGATTATCAGGAATGTTGATCTGGTCATAAGGAATGGACAGGTCTGTATCCGCGATATCCCCAGCGAATGGAATGTGAACATTGATGAACACAAAGTCCTTGTCCTTCAAGATCGCATTCAATTCATCAGCAGAGATATTCTTATATGAACCGCCTGCTACAGTGACGGATTCTCCCGCCACAGGTTTCGATTGACAAGCCGTAAGCACAACGGCGGCGAGCAAAATGAGAATTAACTTTTTCATCGTTTACACCTTTTGCATGGTATGTCCACTCAAGTAACCCAAATAAGCTGGAACTAGCGGCAACACACACGGCGAAAGAAAGGATAACAGGCCCGCAACGATCGCTGTTAAATAGGTCGGCGCGGCGACGTAGGTGGCGAAGGACTCAATGTAATAGCCGTTCTTGAACGCCCAAATGGCGATCAGGCTCATCGTGTTCGTCAACAGTAATACACCAATCGCGATAATGAACACGCCGCTGGCGATCCTGAAATATTTTTGATAAGGTCTCATGCGTTTAAGCCAGCCCGAAGCATGTTCAAGACCCAATGCCATCGCGAGAAACGGGATTCCCAGCCCGAGCGAATAACCCGAAGCCAGCCACATGGCCTGTCCAACCGTTTGCTGACTCAGCCCCATGGTCAGGATCGCGCCGAGTGTCGCGCCAATGCACGGACTCCAGCCCGCCGCAAAGAAAATCCCCATCAAGCCAGAACTTGCATACGTGCCGCGTGCGGTGTATTGTGTGCGCGTGTCTGCATGGAACCAGGGGACGCGAATCACTTCCAAAGTTGCGAGCCCAAAAATAATTACGACAATTCCCCCGATGCGTCCCAGCGCGTATTTGTATTCACCGAATAATTGACCAAGCGCCGTCACCGAACCGCCCCAGCCAACCACAAAGACCAGTGAGAAACCCAGCACGAACAGAAGTGCGTGTAAAAATATTTTCAATCTTTCAGTTTGAGAAGGGACGAGAGAACCTGTGGTTTCAGATGTCATACATAAGCCTGCCTAAAATGGGATGGATACATCATAAGCAAAACCCCGCTTCTGCATGAGCGCAGGATGGCGGGGATATGAATAAGCAAAATGGCTTATGAACTTCATCGCTTCATAATCGGACCCTCAGCCTGGTTCCCTTTCCTAAAACGGATTCTATTTCAAGCCGCGCACCGATCAAGTCGGCGCGTTCATGCACGCCCAACAAACCGAAGTGGCCGCTGGGAGCGAGTTCGGTGGGACTTTTTGGCACAAGAAAGCCGCTGCCATTGTCGCTGACTTCCATTTTGATTTCCGCGTTTTCAAAGATAATCTTCAAGTCGGCGCGGGAGGCTTTGGAATGTTTAATAACATTGTTGAGCGACTCCTGTGCGATCCGATAAAGCGATAATTCCACTTCGCGGGAGAGACGGCGTTCCTGGCCTGTTTTTTGGAAATCCACAACCAGATGATTGGTTTGACTCATTTCGCGCGCCAGCATTTCCAACGCAGTGACAAGTCCCAGATCTTCTAGATAAATGGGACGCAATGCGCGCGTCAGACGGCGCAGATTCTCAATCGTCTGTTCCGCCAGAGTTTCCAGTTCATTCAGTGATTGACGTCCATGCTGGTCTTTAATGGATTTCTGCGCGAGTTGCACGCGTTGTTTCAAGGCAATGACCGCCTGAATGGTGTCATCATGCAGTTCACGCGCCAGCCTTGCCCGTTCCTCCTCCTGCGCCGAGGTGATCGCGCCGATGTAATCATGCAATCCCTCCTGCGCGGCTTTGACCTTGCGCGACATTTCGGTCAATTCCATCTGTAAGTGTTGCACTTCCGAAATCCCGCCGACAGATTCTTTGATCGCATCAAAGTCACCCCACGCCAGCGCCACGGCTTTTGCTTCCAGTCTTTGCAACGGCTGGACAATTTTCTTCGCGCCGAACCACAACGCGATCAGCGCAAGGATGAAAGCAGGGACGATGACAAGCGGCGCCATCTGGGTTAATTGCAGGGAAGGACTGATCACCATTTCCCATTCTTCTTCTGTTATTAATGCCCAACCCGTTGTCAGGATGGGACTGTAGGCGATAACATGTTCGGCGCTCGACATTTGGACATATTGTGTGCCGCTTTCGCCGCGCAGGGCTTCTGTCACGCCTGGGTGATCGGATGGCAGACTCTCAGACGCGAGCGCGCCGCTCACGAAAAGTAATCGGCGCGATTTGTCCAGCAGGTAGATGGTTACATGGCTGCCAGTGGGATAAGCCACTGAGAGGGTTTCCATGGCAAGCGATTCTGGGGAAAAAGCCCCCGCCACGATCACATCGCGGGAAGCTGAATATGCCGAAATGATGACGAAAGAACGCTTCGAGTCGGGATCAAGGATTGGGGCGGAGAAGACAGGTTCGGAGCTTGTGCTGAGCGTAGTCGAAGCATCCGATGCAGAAGCGAGGGAAAGGCCTTTCGCGTTTTGAGATACCCATCTCCAAAATCTGTCATCGTTTGTATTGGCAAGCAAGCGTCCATCAGAATTAAGAAAGGCTACGCCCCCATTAAAATCATCGACAAAATCATTGGTTGTCGCAAAGATTTCTTCAAAAGTCAAATCTTCAGCAGACAAAACAGCCATACTGGAGATGGTCGCCACGCGATGATGCAATTCAGAATCAAGCGCGGCGGCCGCAGATTGAACAGCGCGTTCATCGCGCTCGCCGACTAGGGCGCGCATATCCTGCTGGTGCATGTTGACACCGCCAAAGGCAATCAACAAAAGCAACAAGGTCAGCGGCAAAACAGTGACTGCGAAAAGCTGAGTGAGTCCGCGCCAGCCAGGGATAATTTTTTTCATCGGAATGTCAGACCCTAAAGGTTTCCTTTGTTATCAAGCATATCATCCAAGTTTGACTTTTTTGGTAAATACAACACCCAGTTTTGCATGAAAAACCTTTAGTAACTAAAAAGTGAAATGCTTGTTTTTTGTACAAGAATTTTTCGCTAACCACGGAGACACTGAGTCACGGAGTTTTTTCAGGATCTTTTCTCTGTATCTTTGTGTCTCCGTGGTTCAAGCCCTTTTTGGTTTCGGCTTGTCCGAGTTAGGGTCTCGAACAACTATTCTTCGGCGATCTGCCCCGAACCTTGCGAGATCAATCCCAGTGATACGGCGCGCATGACGGCTTCGGTGCGGCTATTGGCTTGCAGTTTGGCGAAGATGTGCGCGAGATGTCCCTGCACGGTACGGTCACTGATATTAAGTTGCACGCCGATGGCTTTATTCGTGAATCCTTTTGCGGCAAGTCGCAGTACGTCCA
>DATEDD010000121.1:0-5076 GCA_035286565.1 Anaerolineales bacterium | reverse complement strand
GGATGATCCGCCAACTCAACGATCTCAACCAATCTACCGTCAGGGGATAAACCGGAAAAGACCATGCCGTGTTGCTTGAAGGCTTCAAGATAGGCGTTATTGAACTCAAAGCGGTGACGATGCCTCTCGTCCACGCGAGGGACTGCATAGGCGGCAGCGGCCTTCGTCCCTTTTTGGAGCAAGCAAGGGTAGAGTCCGAGGCGCATGGTTCCGCCCAGATCTGTGATGGAGCGCTGGTCGAGCATCAAGTCAATCACCGGATGTTCCGTGCCCCGATCAAATTCGGAGGAATTGGCATCTTCAAGGTCAAGCACCTGCCTGGCGAAATCAATGCACATGACCTGCATCCCCAAACACAACCCGAGATACGGCACTTTATTCTCGCGCGCGAAACGCGCCGCTAAAATTTTGCCTTCAATGCCGCGTGAGCCAAAGCCGCCTGGCACGAGAATGGCATCCGCTTTTTTGACAATATCCCAGCCCTTGTTTTTTTCAAGGTCAGCCGAATGTACCCAATTGATTTCGACTTCAACGCTGTTTGCGAGCGCGGCATGTTTAAGCGCCTCGCGCACAGACATGTAGGCATCCTGCAATTCGACATACTTTCCGACCAGCGCGACCTGGATGGTGGGTTTCGGCTTGCGGACCTCTTCGACAAGTTTTTTCCAGGGACGCATATTTGGCTTTTGTTTTGATTTCAACCCAAGCTTGCCAAGCATCAATTCGCCTACGCCCAGTTTTTCCAAAAGCAAGGGGACTTCGTAGAGCACATCTGCGGTTTTCATGGGAATAACTGAGTCTTTTTCCACATCGCAGAAGAGCGCGATTTTTTCGCACAGACTTTTGTCAACATCCTGATCTGCACGGGCTATGATGATGTTTGGCGAAATACCAATCGAACGCAGGGCGGCCACGGAATGTTGAGTGGGTTTGGTCTTGATCTCGCCGGTTGCGCCGATGGTGGGCAGCCAGGTCACATGCACGAAGAGACAGTTCTCACGTCCCACCTCATTGCGGAGTTGACGCAAGGCCTCCAGAAATGGCTGTGACTCAATATCTCCGACAGTGCCGCCCACTTCAAGGATGACAATCTCCGCACCCGTTTCCTTTGCGACCAGACCGATCCTGCGTTTGATCTCGTTGGTAATATGCGGGATCACTTGAATCGTCCCGCCCAGGTAATCACCGCGCCGTTCATTCGCGATGATCTCAGCGTAAACCTGCCCCGTTGTGAAATTGCTGACCTTGGTCAGGCGGTTGTCAATAAACCTTTCGTAGTGACCCAAATCCAGGTCCGTCTCTGCGCCGTCATCCAGCACATACACCTCGCCGTGCTGGTATGGTGACATGGTGCCGGGGTCAACATTAATATACGGGTCAAGTTTTTGTACGGCAACCTTGAACCCGCGTTCCTTGAGCAACAATCCCATTGCGGCGGCGGTCACACCCTTGCCAACCGATGAAACAACTCCGCCAGTGAAAAATAAATATTTTGTGGTCATATGGAATCTCCTCGTCATTGCGAGGAGGGTGTTCTCCCCGACGAAGCAATCTCCACAACGTGCTGGGGATTGTGTCGCCACGGCGCCACGGCGACGCTTCGGGCAGGAGAGCACTGCCCTCGCAATGACAGTATTTAACAAAAAAGAATGGGGAGGGCGTTTAAGTCCTCCCCATTTGGGGTCGTGTACTTTGCAGGTTGTGGATCTTGTTCATATTCATCCGACCAGTTTAACCAGATCTTCAGTGGCGCGTCGCATCTCGAGGAAGATCATACCGAGTTTGCCATCCTGACGGGACATCGCAGTTAATACGGCCTCTTCGCCGATGGCGGTCAATACAATTGCGCCTTTATGGCCTTTGATATAAACCTGTTCAAGACTACCGCGCCCTAGTTCGCCGGAAATACGTTCACCGAGGCTAAGCATCGCCGCAGACATGGCTGAGACGCGGTCTTCTTCCACGTCCTTTTGCAATGCAGAGGCCATGATCAAACCGTCCACAGAAACGACAGCTGAGGCTTCAATGTCAGGCGCCGCGGCTTGCATACTGCGCAGGCGTTCGACCATTTGGTCTGAGCGGGATACTGCCATAACTCGATCTCCTAAGGAAGCGGGTGCCTTGTGGTTAAGTGTGATTGATCGGCTAGAGTTTACCAGAAATTTAATCATTCGAGTAATTCCTGTATTTTCAATTCCTTTACAACCTGCCAATAATTGACCCTCCCTCCCCTTCATGTTAGACTCAACAGTTGCCATGCTGAAATTTCTCTTCACTTTTTTTATTATTCTTGCTCAGGAAACGTCTATAAATATCTCGTCCCCGCAAACCGGCGAGACGGTACGCGGACAGGTGGAGATCATTGGCGATATGGATGTGCCAAATTTCTTGTCAGCTGAACTGGATTTTTCATATACATTTCCAAACGGAAACGGATCGAACCCCGCCGAAACCTGGTTCAGCATCCAGACATTTCCTCAGCCCGTAGTTGGTCCCGCCATTGCTGTCTGGGATACCACCTCAGTCACAGACGGTGATTACACCTTGCGTCTGCGGGTCAATCTTCAGGATGGTTCCTTTCAAGATGTATTTGTTTCAGGCTTGAAAATTCGCAATGAGTCTCCCCTACCAGCGGAAATTATCTCAACCCAGACAGCGGTTCCAAGTTTTATCGCCACACTTCCGCCTCTTACGTTGACCAGCCTGCCGGCCACTGCCGCGAAAATCTATCCCTCGCAAACACCCTTGCCTGCCAACCCTGCATCAGTAACCATAGCATCCATTTATTCAACTTTTGGTCGCGGCGCATTAATTGTTCTGGCTGTATTCATTTTCTTTTCCTTGATACTTCGTCTTCGCAAAAACTGATCACTAAACACTAATTACTAATCACTTATATTTGATAACTGGTAACCAATCACTATGACAGACACCTATCTCCTCATCGGACTTGGCAACCCCGGTCGTGAATATCGAGAAACCCGCCATAATATTGGCTTTAAGTTGATTGACCGACTCACAGTCCGCTTGAATGCAGGCGGCATGAAATTGCATTCCAATGCCATTGTCATCTCGGCGCGATACGAAGAGCGGAAAATAATCCTTGCGAAGCCGCAGACTTACATGAATCTCTCCGGCCAATCTGTCCAGGGATTGTTGCATTTTTATAAAATCCCTGTTGAAAACCTGCTTGTTGCGCACGATGACCTTGACCTGCCTTTCGGCACCATTCGCATTCGTCCAGGAGGCGGGCCGGGCGGTCAACGCGGCATGGCTTCCACCATCGAAAAACTTGGCACACAAGATTTTCCGCGCCTGCGTCTTGGGATTGGCCGTCCGCCCGGCCGCATGGATGCGAAGGATTATGTCTTACAAGATTTCTCCAAAGAAGATCTCATATTCCTCCCCGAAGTGTTAGACCGCGCAGCAGATGCCGCGCTTGAATTTGTGATGAATGGTTTGAATATTGCCATGAATAAGTTCAATGGTGATATTCGGGATGCTTAAAAAGAAAATCGTAATTTGTAAATCGTGAATTGTAATGCCTACACCACATATTCTTTCTTCAATTCAAAAACTGACAGAGTATAAAAAACTTCTGGCAGAAATTAGTGCGGGCAAACCCATCTTTGGACTTGGCTTGCCGCGCTCTGCGCGTTTACCGGTCCTGGCCTTGCTTCAAGCAGATATTAATCTTCCGATCCTGCTCATCACTGACAGAGCAGACCATGCTTTGGCATTATTCGATGAGCTTGGCTTCTGGGTGAAAACTCCGCGCTTTCTATTTGCAGAACCGAACCCATTATTTTATGAAGAGGCCGCCTGGGGAATTACAACCCGCCGCGAACGATTACAAGTGCTGACCGCGCTATCGGCCTACCATTTGCCTTTCGTAACAAAGCCCGAAAACCCGGCGATCATTGTTGCGTCCGCCCGTTCGTTGATGACGCGCACACTGCCTCGCCGTGACTTTCTCAAAGCGTGTAAAAAGCTTTCTGTAAACCAGAGCATTCAACCTGATCGTCTGATCCGTGAATGGGCGGGGATCGGCTACCAGCGTGTGAACACTGTCCTAGAGCCGGGCCAATTCTCGCATCGTGGAGGTTTGCTCGATGTTTGGCCCGCCACAGAAGGCCATCCTGTCCGTCTTGATTTTTTTGGTGATGAAATCGAAACCATCCGTCTTTTTGACCCCGCCACACAACGCACGATTGAAAAACTGGAAAACATTCTCGTCACACCTGCGCGCGAGTTTTTGGCGGATACTGGTGACGAAGGCATACAGTTCTCGGAATTCCATATCCCGCTCTTGCATAAACAACCTGCCTCCTTATTGGATTACCTCCCGCAGAAATCCATCATAGTTGTGGATGATCAGAGCCTGGTTGAGATTATGGCAAATGAATTGGAAGAGCAAGCCGTCAAATTTAGGCAGGAGAGCATAACCGAAGGCACGCTGTCTGTTGATTTCCCAGTTCCATATCTTCCCTGGTCTGAGTTGAACGATAACATGAGTGAGTTTCTATTTTTTGAGCTGGGTCACGCTACGCGAACGGAGATAGTGAGCGCTGAACAGTCATCAGTGAACAGTCTGGCTGAACAGTTTGGTCACGATGAAAGATTCGGTGGCAGGCTTAAACCTTTTATTGATTATCTCGCACCCATTGTGGAAAAAGGCGAGCAGGTATTCATTGTCTCGCGCCAATCTCCGCGCTTACATGAACTTTGGAATGAGCATTACCCAAACTCCGATTTCCCTAACCTCGAATTTATCGAAGCCTCATTGTCCGAAGGTTTTACCCTAATTCCTAATACCTTAATTCCTAATTCCGTTCCCCTAGCCTCTAATTCCCGACCCCCTGTTCACTTAATTACAGACTCCGAAGTCTTTGGGTGGGCGAGACCCCAGCAGCGCACGCGCCAGAGACAGGTTGCCGATACGCCCGAATCTCTCTATTCAGATTTGCATGTCGGGGATTATGTTGTCCATATTGATCATGGCATTGGACGCTTCGCGGGACTCATCCAGCGACAGTTGGACGGCCACGAAAGAGAGTACCTCGCTGTTGAATATGA
>DATEDD010000120.1:0-3838 GCA_035286565.1 Anaerolineales bacterium | reverse complement strand
CACTACTTCAGTTTCTGCAATCGGAGCAGGAGGTCCTTCTTGAACAGGTTCGCTGAATTCTGTCTCAGCCGCTTCGTCCTGACGTAAAGCAGGCTTAGGGGTTGATTCTGCTTTCGGACGGCGGCCCAGCCTCGACATTTGTACTGAGCGAAACATCCTCCTGACGCGAAGCGTGTCGAAGGGCCGAAGAATCCAGGAAAGACGGGCTGATTTTTCATCCTGTGAATCAGTCAGTGGAGGAACTTTCGTTTCAACAAGATTGACCTGCGGCAGAGGTCCGCTTACTTCAGCGGGTACAGGCGCATTATTTTGAATATCCGCAATCAGCTCATCCACATTAAGGTCGAGATATTCGGCATAATTCCGCAAAAATCCACGCCCCTGCGCGGCAGACGGTATGGCAGAGTAATCATCCGCTTCCAATGCCTGCAAAAACATTACGCGAATGCGAGTGTCATCCGACGCTTTTTCAAGCGTGAGATAGCGGGCTTCGCGCAACTGTCTCAGGCGTTGACCAATTGATTCCGGCATGGATGTATTTTACTGCTCTTAATATAATTTTCTAAACTTTCAAGCGCCAAAATACGGGCAATAAATTAGCGTTTGGGTTGACAATTTATGCAGTACCCTGTATTACAAACATCACCGACTTACGCCGGTGATGTGAAGTTGGTCTTATTCGACTGTCGCAGCGGGTTCTTTTGCCGCGGCTTCTTCTTTTGGCTTATGGGGACCCTTTTTAGGTTTCTCCGCTTTTTCAACCTCGGCTTGTTCGGTTGCGCTTTCGGGGCTTTCACCATCGCGATAGACGATGATCTTGATCTCTGGAACGAGATCCATCGTCAGGCGGATGTGGGCAGTAAATTCGCCGAGCGAGCGGATGGGTTGAATATCCACCTGCTGGCGCTTCACTTCAAAGCGGACTTGTTCGGAAAGCGCGGTGGCGATATCCTGTGTGGTAATGGAACCGTACAATTTTCCGGTATCACCAGCCTTGGCTGGGAAGCTAAGAGTTACTTCCTTGATCTGGTCGGCGATGCCTTTGAGGTCATTGTTCTGTGCACTGCGGCGGATCTCAGCCTGCGTCTTGATCTTCTGGATCTGCTTCAGTGCGCCTTCGGTGGCAAGCACGGCAAATCCCTGCGGGATGAGGAAGTTACGGCCGAAGCCATCGGCTACTTTCTTAATATCCCCGGCACGTCCAAGTTTGTAAACGTCTTTAACAAGCAATACTTTCATTTTCTATAAGCCCTTTCTGGCAGGATATGTCAGGACGAAGGGTACTACGGCCTGCGGGGCGAGATTGTACCATAAAGAAACGCTTTCTTGCCAATGCAGTGAAATACGATTAAGATAAAGGCATGTCCCAGATTTCCTTCAGTTTTCGGCGAGTGGCGACCTTTGCGGGTATTTTTGTTTTGATTTTATTTGTGATTGAGTTCAATTCACGCCTCGAAGAACTGAACCGCTTGAACAACCAACGCGACCAGGTGCGCATTCTGGCCACACAGGCCATACAAACCCAAATGGCGCTGGAGACGCAGGTAGCGTATGCTGGCTCCAGCGCGGCAGTGGAAGGGTGGGCTCGCACTGAGGGATATTACCTGAAGGACGGCGATCACCCGGTTATCCCTGTCGAACAACCAGGCAGTGAACCGTTGATCGTGAGCACCCCGCTCCCAACTCCCACCCCAATGCAAAATTGGGAAATCTGGTGGGCTTTATTCTTCAACGAATAATTTATCAATTGGTTTAATGGACTTCTTGTGAAAGTCTCAGTAGGATGGGCTTGTAAACTTTCCGTTTTTGCCTACGAATACTTATGCAAGTAAATTTATTATACTACTCCGTAGGTCTTGGGTTTCTTGTGATACTCACAACAGGTATAGCCTGCCAAGCCTTAATCGCATGACATAAGCCCGGTTCCCGCACATTCAGTTTATTGATGTTGTCCATGACAATTTGAGCAGGATTTTACTTGCTTGAGAACATCATCCCATCCCTCACTTTAAAGATCACATTCTAAAAAATAATGGACCGGTTTAAACTCTTTCCCCTTTCAGCAAAAATCAAAAACGACTTCCTCACAATTGCAGGACAGGATCTTGCAAAACTGGCCGAAGAATACGGCACACCCTTGTATTTATATGACAGGGTCACCTTGGACGCCTCGGTGGAGGATTATAAAAAAGCTCTCGCTTCGCACTACCCCGCGTCTGCTTCTGTTACTTACGCAGGCAAGGCATTTCTTTGCACAGCCATCGCACAATGGACTCAGACGCATGGCTTGCATGTTGATTGCACAGGCGAGGGCGAGATTGCCATTACAGTGGCAGGCGATGTACCGCGTGAACACATCCTTGTGCATGGGGTTAATAAATCCATCAATGATTTGAAATCTGCGCTTCAGCATGCAGGCACGATCGTTGTGGATAATCTCACCGAGCTCCATCGAATTACAACCCTATTCCCAACTCCCGATTCCCAATTCCCAAATATATGGCTTCGCCTTCTCCCCGGCCTTGCCGTTGAAACACATCATGCTCATACGCAAACTGGTCAAAATGACAGCAAGTTTGGCATGACACGCGAAGAAATTCTCGAGGCCTCAATGTTTTGCAAAAATAACAATTTACCTTTAAAGGGAATTCATTTTCACCAAGGTTCAAATTTCCGCGATGCGAGTCCATTGAAAGCCGCAATTGAGCTGGGACTTGATCTCGCAAAAGAAATTGGATTCGAAGAAGAATGGCATTTCTGTCCGGGCGGTGGATGGGGCGTGGCATATCATGAGGATGAACTTCCTCAGCCTGATACAAATGAATATGTCCACGTGATTGCGGAGAATGTGATCGAGGGCTGCAAAACACGTGGACTCATTCTCCCCCATTTGCACCTTGAACCTGGTCGTAGCTTGGTAGCGCGGGCAGGTGTGGCTGTTTATAAAGTAGGCGCGATCAAAAGACGCGGCAACAAAGTTTGGATATTAATTGACGGCGGCATGACGGATAACCCGCGTCATGCCATGTATGGGGCGAGATACTCTTGTTTAACGGTGGCAGGCCCGGGTCGGGAAAGAAGCGAGGTCGTGTCCATTGCGGGACCGTACTGCGAGTCGGGCGATGTCATCATCGAAGACCTGCCCATGCCTCAAATCGAAGAAGGCGAGTTGATCGCCATCCCTGCTTCCGGCGCGTATCATTTGAGCATGGCATCTAATTACAATGGTTCTCGAAAGCCTGCGGTAGTTTGGCTGGAGGAGGGGTGCGCCAGGCTGATCGTCCGAAGAGAGACGGTGGACGATCTGTTGAAACGTGACCTTGGTCTTTGAGTGCAAGACAGGGACGCCATGAACAACTTTGACCAAATCAAAAACGCTTTGCAGCGCATTCGTCATTTCAATGATTTGCCAGATGAGATACAACAGGGGATTGCCGCCTCCGCCACTCATCGTCATTTCGATACGGGACAGGTCATTTATGTGGAAGGCGAACCCGCCGAATCAATTTATATCCTGGAAGCAGGCTGGGTCAAAGCCACGCGCATGACGCGTGACGGCCGCGAGCAGGCCATGATGTTTCTGCATCCCGTTGAAGTCTTCGGCGATATCGCCGTGTTCACAGGCACAACCTACCCAGGCACGGTCGTCGCGCTCGAAGATGTGGACGTGTGGGTCATCCCTGCGAAAACGATTCTTGATTTGATCCCGCGTCATCCAGACCTTGCGATGGCGGTCATCCGTCATTTGGGCGGGCGCGTGCTTCACTACATCAGTCTCGTCGAAGACCTCTCCTTGCGAAGCGTTGAAGCGCGGCTGGCAAACACACTCCTTCGCAAT
>DATEDD010000119.1:0-3853 GCA_035286565.1 Anaerolineales bacterium | reverse complement strand
GAGGTGGTTCCACAACTAATTTTAATCACACCCATTTGATTTACGGTTTTCTCAATTCGCAAACGTCCATTTTTTCATTCCAGCTACAGGCCAGATCCCCAACACATCGGGATTCGCTATCATTGTGTTGTCCGCAAGTGTTTATGGGATCACTGCATTTCAATGTATTCACACGCACGGTGATACAACCCTCACCGCCAAGTTGCACCTCAGCAGGCGTGCAGGCACCAATGTCCGTGCTGAAGGTGTAACCGGGCGCACAACCTGGATACGTCCCGCCCGTGACAGCCTGACAACACTGGAAGTTTTCGTTGTATGAGTAGCCCGCTGCACAGCCTGCGTAGGTTTGAGAGGCGAGAGAAACATTGTCAATTCCAAAAGGTGCAGAGGTCTCTCCATTCGGAGGCGCGCAAATCCCAGCCAGTTCATCAAAATATAAACCAGCCGGGCATAAACCGTTCGCATCTTTTCCAATCACACAGGTTTGCTGACCACCACTTTCCTTCATGATGTAACCAACGGGGCACCCAGCTACGCTCACCTGTGAAAGTATAGGCGTGTAATTACAGCTGCCTGTGGCTGCTGGGTCAAGGGTATAACCGGAGTCACAGGTAGGGCTGACACCAGTAGTGGTGGGTGTGTTGGTGCAGGATGGATTGCAAACTGTGATCTCATTTGTGGATTCAATCGCCCGCGGTCCAAGACAGGTCAATTGCCTGATTCCGTCAATGACCGCCTCGGTACAATGGATGCGGGTTCCGCGTGGTTCCCAAACCGAGCCAAAGGAAAGTTGAACCTTTGCATAACCATCGCCTGCTGAACAATACTGGCTGATCACCTCGCCTTCCGGCAAAGCGCATCCATTAGAAATAATAGATCCTCTGGGAACAAAAGCCGATAACTGGCAATAAGGCGCGATCGGCTGAGGCTGCGTCACCACACAGCGAAAACCAACATCGCGTCCGCTGTCACCCTGTTCATTGAAACGGCGAATTGCCGGGGATATCTGGCTGGCAGAAGTCTCAAAAGAACTACCACGCACCACACGGTATTCGCCGCTTTGGGGGCCTGTCGGGTTGGAAGCCGGCGATTCAGTGTAAAAGTTCTCACTGTACCAATCGCTGACCCATTCATACACATTGCCGGCCATGTCGAATAAACCATATGGGCTGACGCCATTCGGAAAAATATCCACATCTGAGGTGCGCCGAACACAATAGCCGAAATTCAACAAGTTACAAGATGGTTCAGCATTGCCCCATGGATAAAGATTCTCATTGATCCCGCGCGCGGCTTTTTCCCACTGTGCCTCGGTTGGCAGACTGCCCTGCGTCCAGACGCAATATGCCTGAGCCTGATCCCATGTTACACCAACGACAGGGTGGTTGGCAAATTGCGGATTGCCAAATACGGGGCCGCCCAATTCCGGTTTGGGTGTTGTACATGAGCCAACTTTTACACATTGCTCATACATACGGTTGGTCACTTTTGTCTCCTGAATCCAATACTCATCCAGTGTGACATTATGCGCGAACGCATTAATACCGTCGCCCATGGTAAAGTCCCCGGCAGGTATGTAAATCAAAGTGCTTCCATCCAGCCATTTCATTTTCGCGCCGCTTTGCGGGCCCGCGAGCGCCACCGGCTCCAAGGTTGGAGTCAACTCAACGATTGGTGCGAGCGTAGCAGTCGGCGGGAGAGTTGTGGCAGTCACCACGATCACCAGCGGAGTCGGCTGAGCGTTACAAGCCGACAAAATGAATGCGAGCATCAAGGCATAGAAAAAGATCACATATCGAGCTTTATTCATTCAATCTCCTTTTCCTTGCAAAAAGCAAGTCTCATTTATTATAAAAGAAAAATGCTCCACAAATTTTCGAATATCTGCAGTCATATCAATTCCTTTGTTATCTTTATCTCCTCCACCGCCGCCGGATTCACCAGCGAAGAGGTATCCCCCAACTCCAAACCCAGGTACGCCGCACGGATCATTCTGCGCATCACTTTGGCATTGCGAGTCTTCGGCAGATCAGAAACAAACAGGATGGCTTTCGGCGCGAGCGGCTTGCCCATTTCAGCGACGACCATCTTATATAATTCCTGACGAAGTGCATCGGTCGGAACTAATCCTGGCTTGGTCACTGCAAAAAGAATCAGTTCACTCCCTTTGACATCATGCGGCACCCCAATCGCCGCCGCTTCCATGATTGATTCATGTCTCACCAAAATCGACTCAACCTCGGCAGGTCCCAATCGCTTCCCTGCGATTTTGATCGTGTCATCAGAGCGCCCAAGAATGTACCACAGCCCGTCATTATCGATTGCAGCAAAATCGCCATGCACCCACACATTTTCCCACCGTGACCAATACGCATCAATATAGCGATGCCTATCCTTCCAAAAACCGCGCGTCATCCCGATCCACGGCGCTTTGATCACCAACTCTCCCACTGCGTTGCGAATTGATAACCCGTTTTCATCCACCACATCCGCATCCATACCGGGGCAGGGCGAGGAAAAGGCGCAAGGCTTAAGTGGCAAAAGCGGATTGCCCATCACGATACCGCCAGAGATTTCCGTGCCACCCGAATAATTAATGATCGGGAGTTTGCCACCACCCACCTTCTCGAACAACCACAACCAGGGGTCTGGATTCCACGGCTCTCCCGTAGACGCAAAGCATTTCAGCGAAGAAAGATCATGCTTCTTGAAATGTTCATCTCCCTGCGGAATCAACGAGCGGATCAAAGTCGGCGAGACTCCCATTTGATTGATCTTATGTTTTTCAACCAACCCCCACAACCGATCAGGTGCGGGGAAATCTGGCGCGCCATCATAGATGAACATCGTCGCCCCAAGCAGAAGACTCCCAAAGACCTGCCACGGGCCAATCATCCAGCCCATGTCTGTCATCCAATAGATAGCGTCACCAGCGTGAACATCCGTCCCGAAAGCCATATCCTGTGCGGCTTTGACAGGGAATCCGCAATGCGTGTGAACCGCGCCTTTTGGCTTGCCTGTTGTACCCGAAGTATAAATAATCATCAGTGGATCTTCAGCCAAGGTGACTTCTGTTTTGGCTATGTCACTTTGAACATTAACCAACTCATGCCACCAATGATCTCTTCCCTCTTTCATTTTTACATCTTGCCCGGTCCGCCTCAAAACTATCATATGCTTCAAAGTGTCAACTTGTTCCGCCACTTCATCCGCAATGGACTTCATCTCCACAGCCTTGCCGCGCCGAAACGCGCCATCCGCTGCGAAAAGTGCCTTCGCGTCTGCATCTGCAAGACGGGAAGCAATCGCGCCCGCGCCGTAGCCGGAGAACAACGGCAAAATAATGCCTCCAATCTTCGCAATGGCAAGCATGGCAACCACGATCTCAGGGGTCATTGGCATAAAGACTCCAATCGCATCGCCTTTGCCAAGTCCAAGCGAGCGCAGCGCATTCGCGGCTTTATTTACTTCTTTATACAACTCTTTATATGTTAAAGATTTCGTCCCACCTTCTTCCCCCTCAAAGATGACCGCAGACCGTTGACCGTTGACTATTCTTGCGTCTGATGTATGCGTGGTCTGCCGTCCATCGTCCATCGTCCATTTATCCACACAATTATGGACAATATTCATCTTCCCGTCCACGCACCATTTTGGGAATTGAATCCCACCAGAGAGATCAACCACTTTTGTATAAGGCTTATAAAATTGAATATCAAGAAATTTCAAAACCGCATCTGTGAACCACGCCACATCACTCGTGGATTTTTGCATGAGTTCATTAAAATCTTTAATTTCATGCACTCGCATAAATGCTGTTAAATTCGCATGTTCAATATGCTCAGGCGTTGGC
>DATEDD010000118.1:0-3646 GCA_035286565.1 Anaerolineales bacterium | reverse complement strand
AACTACATTTCGACTTTGCTCAATGCGGGCATTCTTGAAATCAGGGATCATTTTTGTCTCCTTAAGTTGGGACAATGTTACACAATTTGTGTTGGATTTTTATTAAAGATTGATAGACGTTGTTATTGTATGGAGGCCGAGTAGACCCGCTTGGTTTTTTGCGGGTCGTACACTTGCGCCGGCATACAAGCGCAGGTGTCGAGGCCAATCCGCGTTCCATCAGCAAAACATCCAAACGAATTTTCGGCATGAAAATATTGTATCAGGTAAAATAGATGCGTCTTAATGGAAAGCAATTCCGGGTGTAAAACATAACCGCGTTTGGAAAAGGATTTAATAATGGCACTTCCTGCTCGTCTCATCACCCCGAAAGGTGAAATTATAGAATTGACACCAGAGACTTATCGGCGTGTCCGAAAACTGGTTGTTTCGCCGCGCGCTAAACGGGCAACGACAAGATTTCTCCATTCTACTTACGGAAAGTATGCAGGTAAGCCTTCTTTAACAAAAGCCCTGCTTGCTGAACGCGCCGCAGACCGCACCCGTGAAGAAGCAAAAATCAGAAGATGGTATGGCGGAAAATAGGCCAGTTTTTGTTTTAGATAGTTTCGCCGTTCTCGCACACTTTCAAGCAGAGGATGGCGGTGAGCGTGTTCTTGAATTGCTGGAAGATGTCCGCGAAGATAAGGTCGAGCTTGCTATGAGCCTTATCAACGCGGGCGAAGTCGTTTATTTGGCCGCCCGCAACCGTGGACAAAAGATTGCCGAAGCATTATTGAAAGACCTGCGTGATTTACCCATAAAATTTTACGAAGCCAGCGAAGAGCGAATCCTCGCCGCGGCATGGATCAAAGCCAGCCACGCGATCTCTTATGCAGATTCCTTCGCTATTCAATTGACGCAGGAACTCAAAGGCACTCTTGTCACTGGCGACCCGGAATTTGAGAGCGTGAAAAATTTGAAAGTCCTATGGCTTATTGAATAGTCCGCTTCCCCTTCACTGAGGCGGGGGTTCAGCCTGCTTAAACAGAAAACACAAAAGGGGATTTCTCTCTTTCCCCCTCCCACCTAAATACAGGTAAAATATCCCCCATGCTAACTGCCTTAATAAAAACCATGCGCCCGCGCCAATGGACGAAGAACGTCTTCATCTTTGCTGCGCTTGTATTTGATAAACAACTCCTCAACGCGGAATCTTTTTTGCGAACCCTCGCAGGCTTTGCGTTGTTTTGTCTCATCTCTTCCAGCGTTTACATCTTCAACGATCTCGCAGATGTGGAAGCAGACCGCCAGCATCCTGAAAAGAAGAACCGCCCCATTGCCGCTGGTATATTACCAGTCAGCGTTGCGTGGATCGCGGGAATTGGTTTGGTCATTTTTACACTTGGACTTGCATTCCTGCTCGCGCCGGGTTTCGAAGCGGTGCTCGTCATTTACTTCATTCTCAACATGGCATATTCAAAATGGCTCAAGCACATTCCGATCATAGATGTGCTGATCATCGCGGCGGGATTTGTCCTGCGCGTGCATGCGGGCGTAACACTGATTCAAGTGGAAAGATTTTCGCCGTGGCTGTATGTAGTGATGACCCTGCTCTCCCTCTTCCTCGGTTTTGGCAAACGCCGCGCCGAACTTGCATTGCTCGCGCACGGCGCAGGCTCGCACCGCAAAGTGTTGGATGGTTACACCCTGCCTCTTCTCGATCAATACATCATGATCGTTTCAGGCACAACCATTGTCGCGTATTCGCTGTATACATTCTCCGCGCCCAATGTGCCGGAGAATCACAGCATGATGTTAACCATTCCATTCGTGGTGTACACTATCTTCCGTTATCTCTATCTTATCGAAGTAAAACACGCAGGCGGCGCGCCGGAGGAAATATTATTATCTGACCGTCCATTTCAAATTGCCATGATCCTTTGGGCGGCAGCCGTCCTGGTGATCTTTTATCTTTCGTGAAAGCCTCCGCGCCCGGCAAGATCATTCTCTTCGGTGAACATGCGGTCGTGTATGGCCGCCCTGCGCTGGCTGTGCCCGTCACACAAGTTCATGTGGATGTCGAAGTTTTGGATTCGCCCCGCGCAGGGATATTTATCCACGCTCCAGGCATTGGCCTGCACGCCGAACTTAATTCGCTTCCTGCTGACCATCCAATTGGTTCGGTTATTCTGAAAGTGATTCAGCGCTTTGACATTTCCCCACTGCCGAATCTTGAAGTAAATATTTCATCCACCATTCCCGTTGCGTCAGGGTTAGGTTCTGGCGCGGCAGTATCAGTTGCGCTAATCCGTTCTCTTTCCTCTTTCCTCCTTCATCCTATTTCAGATGATGAAGTCAACACACTCACTTACGAAATCGAAAAACTCCATCACGGCACGCCATCGGGAATTGACAACACCGTCATCACATACAACAAACCTGTCTACTTTATAAAAGGTCAGCCTGTTGAAATGTTCAAGGTTGGCAAGCCATTCACCATTGTCATTGGCGATACAGGCATTCCCGCGCTCACGAAGGAATCTGTCAATGATGTGCGCCGCTTGTGGTTAAAAGATACCGCCCGTTTTGAAAGTTTATTCGACGAGATCGCACAGGTTGCATTGATCGCGCGCCGTTCCATTGAAAGCGGAAAGCCCGAATTGCTTGGCAAACTTATGGATCACAACCATTCACTTTTACAGGAGTTGACGGTCTCCTCTCCCGAACTGGATCAACTTGTGATCATCGCGCGGGAGGCTGGCGCATTGGGGGCAAAACTCAGTGGCGGTGGACGCGGCGGCAATATGATTGCACTGGCAGATCGAGCCAAAGCGGAGTCTGTCGCGAGCGCATTAATATCCGCAGGCGCAAAGCACACGATCATCACGGAAGTCAGATGAGTGTCACGGTTTCATAGGGAAGTCGTTAACCAGTCGTCGGGGCGTCGGCGGATGGAGTTAATCTTTGCGGGGTATCATAGCCAGAGTTCAGGAGGCAGTAAATGAAATCAATTCCATTTCTTAGAGCATTATCAATTTTACTGGCGTTGGTATTTCTAGTGACAGGGGTTATGTTCTTCACAGTCACCCCCGCATCGTATGATGCCTTTTCCACATCCTACCAGGATTTTCCCGACCCTATGCCGATGCCGAAAGGCGATCTGAAGGATGTGGTGGAAGTGCTTGGTTTCATCCAGTCTTTTCATATCAGCCCGGATGGCGGGATGATTGCCATTTCCACTTCGAAAGAACTAATTTTATATGACCTGAAAACGCTAAAGGAAATTCACAGCCTGCCGCTGAGTGAGAAGGTGGTTCAAGTCCAGTTTTCTCCCGATGGAAGCAAACTGGCTGCCAGCGGGATCATCATGAAATATGTGGAAAGCGGGACCCTGCATGTGACGGTCTGGGATACGGACTCATGGAAGATTCTCTACGAGTACAAAAGCGATACGGATGGTTCCATTCCATCCGGCGCGCTGGCGTGGGCGCCGGATAGCGAGCGGCTTACATTTTCGATTCCAGAACGCGGCTTATCCGTCATTGATGTAAATGCTGGAAAAACTATTGCAACGTTGGGGGATTTCATCGTTCCTCCCTTTGATCTTTCCTGGTCGCCGGATGGTTTGCGCCTGATCTCCACCGGCGATCTTGGTTATGGCTTT
>DATEDD010000117.1:0-6180 GCA_035286565.1 Anaerolineales bacterium | reverse complement strand
AACACGATCACACCTGCCGCCGCGGCAATGGACAGGTCGCATCCGCTCAAAGAAATTACTTCAAAGAACTTACTCAATGTGGGTACGTACAACACAGCCAATTGCAACACGACCACCAGCAACGCCATCCCCGCCAGCCATGGATTACTCAGCAGCCCCATTTTGAATAATGATTCTTTTGCAGAACGGGCGGCTAAAGCATGAAAGACCTGCATGAAGGCAAGCGAAGTGAAGATCATCGTCTGCCATGCGGGGCGGTCCGTGAAGAAATACCATGAACCAATTCCCAAAGCGAGTGCGCCGATCATCAGTCCAATCCAAATGGTTTGAGCGCCAGCGCCGCGTGATGGGCTTGCCCATACGCCTTCGGTAGGGGAGTATGGCTTGCGCTTCATGGTCTCAGGCTCGGGGTTCTCCAAACCCATGCCCAATCCAAGCAGACCGTCCGTTAATAAGTTGAGCCATAACAATTGTAGAGGTATCAACGGCAATGGCCTTCCTAAAAATGGGGCAAGCAACATTACCAAAACCTTGCCGATGTTTCCAGCGACGCTAAATTGCAAGAATTTTCGAATGTTAACGTGGATAGTCCTGCCTTCCTGCACTGCCGCAATGATGGTCGCAAAATTATCGTCGAGCAAAACCAGGTCCGAGGCTTCTTTCGACACATCCGAGCCAATCAGACCCATCGCCACGCCGATATCTGCTTTGCGTAGCGCAGGCGAATCCGACGCACCGTCGCCTGTCATTAGAACGATGTGTCCTTTTTCCTGCAAGGCTTTTACGATCTTTAGCTTATGCTCAGGTGCAATACGCGCAAACACATTGACTTCATCCACCGCATTCTTTAATTCTTCAAAACTTAGATTTTCGATCTCAGTTCCAGTCAACGCGTGGCCATTCTCAGTGATCCCCAATTGACGCGCGATCTCAATCGCAGATAATGGATGGTCGCCTGTGATCATCACAGGCCGAATGCCAGCGGCGCGGCAGGTTGCGACCGCCTCCATTACTTCCGGGCGCGGCGGGTCAATCATGCCGAACATGCCCACCAGGGTCAGGTTCTGTTCAAGGTCAGTTTGAATAACTTCAGGGATGGAGTTAAGCAGGCGGAATGCAACGCCAAGGACTCGCATGCCTTTTTTTGTGAGGCGGTCATGTGCCGCTTCAATTCTAGACTTCCAGCCTGCATTCATTGGCTGGGCCTTGCCTTCCACCCAAACATGGTTTGTGATGTCGAGCAGTCCATTCACGGCGCCTTTGGTGAAGGCGATGTAACGTTTGTCACCGATCTCGAGCCCTGACAGCACGGTGGGATCATATTGTCCAAGATGATGGACAGTGGTCATGCGTTTGCGCTCCGAGTCAAACGGAAGTTCTGCCGCGCGCGGAAAAGATGAATCCAGGGACGATTTCCAATAACCCATTTTTGCGGCGACCACCACTAATGCGCCTTCGGTCGGGTCGCCAAGCGTATGGAAGCGGCCATCCCCGGTGTCGATCAGTTTTGCATCATTACATAAACTTCCGCCAATCGCCGCCAGCGAAAGAGATGATTCAATTGGCGCCCCCAGCCCGCGGGTGGCATGAAGCGAACCGTCGCGCCCCATGGTTTCGGTTAGGTCGACCTCATGTTCTCCAACATCCAGCGCAACAACGGTCATGCGGTTTTCAGTCAGCGTGCCGGTCTTATCAGAGCAGATCACGGTGACCGAGCCAAGCGTTTCAACAGCGGAGAGATTACGAATTATTGCGTTGCGTTGCCACATGCGTTTTGCGCCGAACGCCAGTGTAATGATAACCACAGCGGGAATACTTTCCGGCACAATCGCGACTGCAACACTGACCGCAGTGAGCAGCATATGACGAAGTTCATCGCCGCGTAACAGGCCCAGCGCGAAGATCAGTGCAGTAATCATGGCGCCGATCAGCGCGAGATTTTTTCCAAGCCCATCCAACCTGCGTTGAAGCGGAGATTGCTCTGGCTTCACTTGCTGAATATGTTCGGCGAGCCTGCCAAGTTCGGTCTGCCTGCCTGTGGCAACCACGATGGCGAGTCCGCGTCCCTGTGTGACGATGGTCCCCATATAACTCATATTGCGGCGATCAACTAATGGAAGAGCGTGCCCTGAAAAGAAGGGTGTCGTAGAATCGCTCGAGAGCGAGGCGGTGTGTTTTTCGATGGGTTCGGATTTGCCCGTCAGTACGGCTTCCTGAATTCTCAAATTTACCGCTTCAAGCAGGCGTAAATCTGCAGGGATAACGTCCCCTGTTTCCAATTGAATAATATCGCCAGGCACAAGTTCGCGCGAAGAGAGTTCCAGGAATTTACCGTCACGAAGCACACGCACATTTGGCACCGGCATATTCATGAGCATGGCAATGGCTTGCTCGGCGCGGTATTCCTGAATAAAACCCAAAAATGCGTAGAGCGCAACAACGGCCAGAATCGCAATTGTATTTTTTGTATCGCCAAGCAAACCTGCGACAACAGCCGCGCCAATCAGGATCAACACCATCTTGGCGGTGATCCTCCCCCACAAAATTTGGTATAGGGATCGCCCGCCGCGTTCGATCAGTTCATTCGCGCCGTGTTGAGCTTTACGTTCATTTACCTGCGCAGAGGTCAACCCTGTCTCAGCAGAGGAAGAGAGTTCGTCGAGCGCAAGCTTTGTTTCGAGTGTATGCCAGTTCATGATGCCATTTATACCACTTGCGATTGTTCTGTGAGTACATCGCGTGCACTCAAAAAATTTCTGGGAAAGTTGCTCATGCAAACGCCGCCGGGGACGGCGGCTGGAGCATAGGTTACTGACAACCTTTGTGTGTACACGCGGAGCAGTGTTCATACCACGATTGGTATTAAGTTTTCCCCCATTGAGATGGGGCTGCCTGCCTCAAGTTAGACAGCCCCAGTTGATGATAAATTTTAATTTACTTCTTCCGGCCCTTCAACTCATCGCGCAGGATAAAACCCATGACAACGCTTACGAAACTGATTACCAAACTGCCAAGCAGTGCCGGCCAGAATCCATCCACAGTGAAGCCGATGCCAAATGATTGCCCGATGTTACTGGTTAGCATTAGCATGGCAGTGTTGATCAGGATGGTGAACAACCCCAGTGTCAGAAGGATCAGCGGGCAGGTCAGGAATTTAAGCAGGGGACGCACCAGCGCATTGAGCAAACCAAAGATAAGCGCCAGCCAAAGAATACCCGTCCACGCGCCGTTGAATTGGATACCCGGCACGATCAAGACTGCCACAAATAAAGCAACTGCATTGATTGCCCAGCGTACGAAGAATTTTGTCATTTATACTCCTTTTGTTGTGATGTCACATCTGCACTCCCGAAAAAACACCGGGACGATGTGGCGTGCGGCGCAAGTGTTGCGAACGCTCCTTGCAATGACGGAAATCTATAATAAATACGAAAAATAACTTACGAAGTTGCCTGCATCCAGATCAAAGTGCGCAGAGATTTGAAACCTGCGGCGCGGATGGCGTTGTCAAACTCGCTGACTGGGAATTCCAGCCCGATGTTTGGATATAGATGACCTAACTCGCGCCGCGCCTGGGTCAGCAATGCTGTCAACGCTTCGGGGTCGGACCTTTCGCCTGCTGAGGCAAAAAGGGATTCGCTTCGCCTGTTGGGAATCCACGAGAGCGTGGCGTGAAGTTGGCCTTTTCGGACTGCCGCCCATTGACGGACGTTCATATCCACAAAAAGCAGGTACAGCCAATTCCATAAACCCGGTTGAAGGGAGTTAAAGTTCAAGTCGCGGTGCCAGGCTAACTGGTCGGGGTAGAGGCGTGAGAGCCACTTGAGCTGAGTCTGCCAAAAGAGGGGATGTCTGTTTGTGATGGCGAAGTCCGTCTCAAGTATTGGAGCATGACGGTCAGTGACTGCCTGCCAGGAAGTGCGTTGCGCGCGTTCGGTGAATCCCAGTTTTGTGTAAAGGTCAACCGCTTCGGGGTTGTCAGCGCGGACGTGAAGCCAGATGTTGGCAACTTTTTTTTCGTGGGCATGTTGCAGGGCGCGTTCCGTGAGGGCGCGGGCAATTCCCTTGCGGCGGTGTGACGGATGAACTGCGACATTGGCAATCAGATAGATGCGTTGCTTGTTATGACGAAATGGCACGAGACTGGCATTGCCGATGATATCCCCGTTTTCCTCCCAAATGTAGCCAGTCAGTGGAAGCGAGGTGGTTTCAGCGGCGCGGTTCGCCCATTTAATAAATGAGTTGTCCCTGCCGGCACGGCGCATCTCCTGCACATAGCGTTTGCCTTCGATGTCCATTGTGCCGGAAAAGCACAATTCAATCAGATCTGCAACAGCAGGCAGGTCTCGCATTATGCTGAGCGGATGCAGGTTGGGGTGCGTATCCGCATGCGCGGAGAGGGTGATGGAGGTCATCGGATATATTATAGCCCCATGTGTACTGATCGGAAACGTTTGATTATTCAGAGCCGTTTAAAGTGATGCGTGATCAACAGACGTTCCGTCCAGTACATGTGTCTTGAAATTCCCCTGCTTTTTACTCCGAAGGAGGTTTTGATCTTGACTTTCAACATAGTTGCTTCACGCAATGTTGGGCGCACGGCTGCTTAGAGACCCCCTAGCAATTGCACAATCTGTTGAGCATGGTCGCGTTCATGCCACAAAGTTCGTCGCATTATCTTTCGTGCAGACCATAACTCATCGCAATTCTTTGTTACCCGTTTATCACCGATCAACTTGACCAATTGTTCCTGGGTATTTGCGCGAACGATTGTAATCTTTTCCAGCGGGTCATCAGAAAGTTTTGCCCGCTCCAAGCCACAATCTAACTGTTCAAAATACCAATTCTCGGCAGTTGCGATATGATTTAGTATGCCCATAACTGAACCACGCGCTTCTCCCGAAATTGCTTTTGTGAGTTGTTCTTGAGTAATTGACTGAATCGCACCTAGTACACTGCTAACTTGATTATTTTATAATTGTGACGGGATAAAGCCGCTTGAGTTTAATGCGAGCATTATCAGGTTTGAATTGCCAATTGATCTGCGCCTTTAAATTGGTACGGTCTCTCTCCCAAGCGGCGACTTCTTTCGCAAGAGTTTGCTTATCGGGAATCCTGCGATTTGTACACTGACGACTGAGGATGCTCAATTCAATTTCAGCCATGTTCAACCAAGAGCCATGCTCTGGCGTGTAATGCCATTCAAATCGTTGCGCCAATCGTCTGGCTTCAGCAGGCTCAAACCGTTCATACAGACATGCCGGAGAATGTGTGTTGAGATTGTCTGTGACCAACACGATCTTTTCTGCATCAGGATATTCTTCGTCAGACAGGTAACGTAATAACTCGGCAAAGTCCTGATTGGTGCGTTGATCGGTTACAAAGGTTTTTCGTTTGCCCATCAAAGGCTCAACCGCCATAAAAATATTGGCGGTGCCATTTCGTTCATATTCATAGTCTTGGCGCGGTGGCTGTCCTGCTTCAATCGGGATTGCACCTCGTGGCGTGTCGTGCAAGGTTTTGCTGGCTTCATCTACGCAGACGAGAGGGCGTTTTGGGTCATATGGACGCTCATAAACTGCCAGCACGTCTTCCATCTTCGCCACGAACTGCGCTGAGGGCTTGGCGATGACCCAAGACTTTACGAGCCAAGGCTTAAGTTCATTTTTTTTAGCCGATGCATCACAGCCACATCACTAATGCTGTCTACCAACTTCAATTCAACCAGTTTATCTGCCAGCAGTTGCAATGTCCAGCGTGATCTTCCTTCGGGTGGCGCACTACAAGCCAACAGTATTAATTGCGCCTCAATCTCTCCTGTGATTTTTGGGATGGCTCCCGGACGCGGTTTGTCATACAGCGCATTCTCCAATCCGCCTTCCACAAATTTCCTGCGAATATTTGTGATGGTTGGCAAGGAACACATTAAAGCAGATGCTATTTCTTCCGTTCCTTTTTTCTTTTTCTGGCTCTCGTCGGTCAACAACAAAATTCGAGCGCGGGTCTGCGTGCGAGCCGATGATTCGCCGCTATGGATCAGTGTTTCAAGTTCTTGGCGATTTTCTTTGGACAAGTGTATATGATATTTTGTTCTCATCCGCCAAGTATAATCTATAAAAAATGTTCAACTTAGCGACGTACTACTCGTTTAATGGGGGATTACGCACAAGTTCTTCTTAG
>DATEDD010000116.1:0-4261 GCA_035286565.1 Anaerolineales bacterium | reverse complement strand
AGCATGACGAGATTCACCGCCACAAAAACCGCCACGATGGCTTTGCGATGATAGAAGGCCTCGCTGAGGAGGGCCTTGAACAGTTGCTCAGGGTGCAACAGATTCATTGTACGATCACTCCACCGCTAGAACAATCTCTCCGGCACGGTCACTATATCTCCGGGCCGAAGTTCCACATTGGTCAACAGCTTTCCCTTTGTCAGAATGTCGTTCAGATCGATATCAATGATTTCAGTTTTGGTCTTTTCCTTGCGGTAAAGCTTGGTTCGGTTCGGGGAGGCAAAGTCGTTGACCCCACCAGCTTCCAAAACGGCATCCAGCACGGTCATGCCCTGACGGTAAGGCATCGACCGCGGTGCGCGCACGGCCCCCGTCACGCGTACGCGGGACAGGAATTCGTGACTGCGTAGCTCCGTCAGGATGACGGCGACATTGGGCTCACGGATGTATGCCAAAAGCTTATCCTTGATGATGGCTGCCACTTGGGTAGGCGTGTTACCACCCGCCTGGACATCGCCGATTAACGGTACCGATATCTTTCCGTCAGGCCGCACAGGGATCGTAACCGTCAGTTCCGGGTTGCGCCATACCGTTATCTGCAAACGATCGTCTACACCAATGCGGTAGTCGCCCTCGACATACGAAGCGAACCGATTGGCATCTTTCTCTTTTCCCTCCGCAGTATCCGGTGTGGATGCGCAACCCGACACTAGTACAACCATCCCTGCCAGCAACACAAAAATAATGCGAAACAAATTCATTTTTATACCTGCCTAACACAATTTCTGCTGACAACTGCGCCGTGAATCTAGCCTGGCTCCCTAATACGTAGTGAGCTTCGTAGTTTCTCTTCTGGCGCTTTGTAGTTGGTCGAGCGAGGACGTAAATAATTGTCGGTTTGTTTGTTGGCCGATACAAACCGGTAGTTCAATCACCGATGAAATAAGGTGATGCCGCATCCTGCCCTACCGTTCCACGTTCCACAAACGACGCGAATGATTATACAGTTAATGCCAATAATGTGTTCTCCTAAACCGGCAGTGGGGAAAATTACAAGACGAAACATAAGGTTATCCTACATTGCACAGCACCGGGTCAAACCGTTCTCACAGGCAAAATATACTATCTACCTTTATAATTCAGGCATGATGGTTACCATGTCCGATCGATAAGACACCTAACTTCAGGAATCCGTCACCCAGAATATCTCATCCCCGCGGGTGGAAGATGACCTTACCCGCCAAGGGTTATCGCGCCGCCATATGCCGCAAACTGAACATTATTCTAAAAACTACCGCATTCTGGGCATTCAGCCTGGGGTCAGTTGGAAGCAGTTGCGGCATGCTTACAAAAAACTGGTCAATACCTGGCACCCAGACCGTTTTCATCATGATGGCCACCAGAAAAAACTGGCCGAGGAAAAAACCAAGGAAATCACGCAAGCCTACAAGGAACTTGCTGAATACTATAAAGAATTCAGTGCTCTGCCGCATGTCGCCAAGATGGCGGATGTTGCCGGTACGGAAAAAACTTCGTCGCAAAAGGCATATAACGCCCATCCTGACACTGAAAGCCTGAATACAGAGCCTGCTGTCACCTTAGCTACAGCCACCACTGTTCAGGCGCCAAAACGGCGTCTCAAATCCTTTGTTCGAGTCATTGCCGCGGCGGCACTGGCTGCCGCTACCTATTTTGTCTGGCAGTTCATGCCGGGAGAACCCTATGCCAATCGGCCAATGAACGTGGAAGGCGCGGATCAGGCAACCGATAAGCAGGATGATAAAAATTTAAATCATTACGCTGTCTCCAAAAAGTACTTTACGATGGGATCATCCCTTGGCGAGGTGTACAGTATCCAAGGAGTACCTACCAAAACCGAGAAAGACATCTGGTACTACGGCAGCTCAAGAGTTTATTTTTTCAAGGGAAAGGTCATGCGCTGGGAAGAAAGTTCCGACTTTCCGCTGCGGGTCACAATCACTCCGGAAATGGAAAAGTCAGACATCAGGTTTTTTGGTGAAGGGTCGTCGAAAGAAGAAGTTCTTGCGGCACAAGGCGCGCCTGATCACGATGCTGGAAACGCGTGGGATTACGGTCTCTCCCGTGTGTACTTCGAAGATAACCGCGTAAAGGGATGGAATGAAACACCGCATAACCCTCTCAGGGTACGGCGGTAGTTCAAATCCGATACTGAAATTCAGCGGGCGCCCTTGCCGAACAGAACTACCTGCGCCGTCTGAAAGAGAATAATCATATCCAGAAACAGCGTGTGGTTTTTGACGTAATAAAGGTCATATTGCAGTTTCTGTGCCGCGTCTTCGACCGTAGCGCCATATGGATAACGAATCTGAGCCCAGCCGGTGATTCCGGGTTTAATTGTGTGCCGCGCGGGATAGTAAGAAATTTTATTTGTCAGATCCTTGACGAAGAATGGCCGCTCCGGCCGGGGCCCGACGAAGCTCATGTCGCCCTTCAGAACGTTGAAAATCTGCGGTAACTCATCAATCCGCAGCTTGCGTATTATATTTCCCACGCGCGTGACCCGGTCATCCTGTTTCTTTGCCCATTGCGGCACGCCATCGTGTTCCGCGTCATGACGCATACTGCGGAATTTGAGCACATTAAAGATACGTCCATATTCACCTACACGATCCTGCCGGTAGAATATCGGACTGCCGCTTTCGAGCCAGATCAGCAACGCCGTCAGCAGAAACACCGGCAGAGTCAACAACAAGAAGAAGCTGCTTGCCGTTATGTCAAAAATGCGTTTAGTCATGTCTTTGAATTGACTGCGATAAAAGCCGTCGGAAAATATCATCCAGCTCGGATTGAGGGACTCGATCTGAATCTGTCCCGTCTCTCGTTCAAAAAATGAAGGCAGATCCACCACCTCAATACCCGCCAGCTTGCATTCCAATAATTGATCCGATGGCAGGCCGCCGTTGCGCCGCTCGCGCACGCCCACAATAATTTCATCAATCTTATATTTTTTGACAACAGACAGGATCGTGCCCTGATCGTTCAGTATCCTGGTTTTGTCAAGGCAGCAGTCTGCCTTGGACAGGGGCAAGCAGCCCACCAGATTGAATTTGCGTTGTCCTTCTTCGTCTCGCTCGATCGCCTCGATTTTAGCTGACCGGCTGCCGGCACCGAGCAGCAATACCCGTCGGCGCATCGCGCCCAGCCTGAAAAACCGGACAAATACAAGCCGCGTGAACGCAGTGCCCACAAATGCAAGCAGAAATACCAGACCAAACGCGCCGCGTCCAAGGTGTAAATACGGAACGACATAGAAGACCAGCAGCATTACCATCAAGCCAACTGCAAAGCTGGACACAAACCGGATGGCATAGCCCCACTCGCCTTCCTGCTTGACATCCCGCTGGTACAGCCCGAAAGCCGACATAATCAACACCATCAAGAAGGTAAAAATCAGGGCCTTCGGGAAGATTGGGCCCACGGATTCCCTGTGACCTATGTCAACACTCATAAAGCGCGTGGCGATTCCTGCATACATGGAGGAAAAGAGAATAATCGCCTCTGCAATGGCCAGCAGCAGAAGCGGCAAGGGTACATAATGCCTGAACAGTCGGATCATAGAGCAGCTCTGTCAATCCTTTACAAAGGCCCCGTTTAAATCGCCAAACCCGGTTACTGACTCTATTGGTCTTTTATTACAAACCGTGACCGGGTTCATAACGCCGCCTTCATGCGCGGTCATCAATAATGCGAACGGCTACCTCTGGAACAAGCAATTATTATGCCAGGATAAATATGAGCGAAAATGTGGTTTTTTGAGATACCCCAGGAAATTGCCCAAGGATCAACCTTAACAACAGCGCGGATATTACACGCAATGGGGAGAAGCACGCGCTAAGCGGGCTTTTTATTTATTTTTATTTATTTATATGGCGCGCCCGGAGAGATTCGAACTCCCGACCACCTGGTTCGTAGCCAGGTACTCTATCCAGCTGAGCTACGGGCGCAAATGCATGACGTGAATGGCGGGGATTATACTCGACAGGGACGCCGCAAAAAAAGCGTCTTAATGGTATTTAGGGGGTTCAAATCCAGATCATTCAGCTTAACGAAAGGGGGCTGTAGCTCCCTTTCCTAAAGCTGGCGGAGAGAGAGGGATTCGAACCCTCGATGGGATTTTGTCCCATACGCCCTTAGCAGGGGCGCGCCTTCGACCACTCGGCCATCTCTCCTTGCAAGCGCAAACGCGCCCGCAAGGATACCTGTGCACTCAAATAACGTA
>DATEDD010000115.1:0-2847 GCA_035286565.1 Anaerolineales bacterium | reverse complement strand
AACGGAAAACGATAAAGTTTTGCTTGACCCTCGTACAGTTTTGAACGATGATCTATTATTGGAAGCATTGAAAAAAGCCTTCATTTCTTAACGCGAATGGCGTGAATGGACAAACTTTGTCTTGAAGTCATTGAGGAGAATCTGTGAAATCTGATCTTGATGCCCTGATGAAAGCTCGTAATGTGGATGCGATTCTTATTTTTGGTGACGCTGAACATAACCCGCCCATGTATTATTTTGTCGGTGGCGGACATGTGAGTGGAGCCCTTCTCCTGAAAAAGCGGGATGAGGCGCCTGTATTATTTCATAACGACATGGAGCGCGATGAAGCTGCAAAGAGTGGCTTGAAGACGGTTTCATATAGCGAATTTCCCTTGGCAGATTTTATCAAGCAAGCGGGCGGCAATATGCTCATGGCACACGCTTTACGTCGGCAGAAAATCCTTTCAAATTACGGATTGTCCGCTGGTCGTATTGTGGTCTACGGTAAGGTCAATTTTTCGGAGGCATTTGGCATTATGGCGGAACTGGCGAAGCTTTTGCCTGAGGTTGAGTTTATCGGAGAATATGGTCCTGATTCCATCATGCAGCATGCCAGGGAAACCAAAGATGACGTGGAAGTGGCACGTATTCGTCAAATGGGCGCGGTTACAACCACTGTCGTCAAAATGGTGCAGGATTATTTGACCTCCTGTGAAGTTCGCGAAGATGAAGTCTTGTTGAAGGAAGACGGTTACCCACTCACGATTGGCGATGTGAAAGGCAGGATCTCTCTATGGCTGGCCGAGCGCGGCGCGGAGGATGTGGAAGGAGTTATCTTTGCCATCGGTCGTGATGCAGGCGTGCCACATTCCACAGGGAACCCGAAGGACTTCATCACACTTGGGGAGACGATCGTCTTTGATATTTTCCCTGCTGAGAAAGGTGGCGGATATTTCTACGATTTCACGCGCACATGGAGTTTGGGGTATGCGACTCCTGAAGCGCAGGCTTATTACGATCAGGTTCAGGAAATTTACAACAAGGTGGTTGAGAACCTTGATCTCAATGCAGTATTTGGAGATTATCAACGCATGACCTGTGAATATTTTGAATCGAAAGGGCACAAATCTAAACTGAATACACCGACCCCCGTCGACGGATATGTTCACAGCCTTGGGCATGGATTCGGATTGGATATCCACGAGCGGCCATCATCCAATTTAGATGAGAGTGATAATATTCTCGCGCCTGGGGTTGTCGTTACGATTGAGCCTGGCTTGTACTATCCAGATCGAGGCATGGGTTTCCGTATCGAAGATTCTTACTGGGTGCGCCCGGATGGAAAGATCGAAGCGCTCGCGGAGTTCCCCTATGATTTTGTCTTGGAGATGAAGAACTGGAAGAAATGAAACCTGCCCGAATCCTGGCCATCGAAACGTCGTGTGATGAAACAGCCTGTGCGGTTCTCGAAAACGGACGCGCGCTCCTCGCCTCCACAGTCGCGTCACAAATGGATATCCATGCGCGCTATGGCGGTGTATTCCCGGAGGTGGCTTCGCGTCAACACGTGTTGAGCATCACGCCAGTTGTTGAGCAAACCCTTGTTCAATCGAATCTCTCGTTGAAGCATATCGACGCGATTGCGGTCACGCGCGGTCCCGGGCTTGCAGGGTCGCTAGTCGTTGGCATGAATATGGCAAAGGGTCTCGCGCTCGGGATGGGATTGCCCCTGGTTGGGGTGAATCATCTGGAGGGACACATTTATTCATCGTGGATCTACAATTCAGGTGAATCGATCCCGCCTGAACCGCAATTCCCGTTGATGGCTTTGCTCGTCTCCGGTGGACACACCGAACTGAATCTCATGACCGATCATTTGACCTATGAACGTCTCGGTTCGACCCTGGACGATGCGGCTGGTGAGGCCTTCGACAAGGTTGCGCGGCTGTTGGGACTCGCATATCCCGGCGGCCCGTCGATCCAGCGAGCAGCCGAAGGCGGTGACCCGAGGCGTTTCAAATTCCCGCGCGCCAGGCTTGAAGGGATATATGACTTTTCCTTTAGTGGAGTTAAAACCGCAGTTTTGTATGAGGTCAATGATTTGAAAAAGAAGGGTAATACGCTTCCCGTTGAAGACCTGGCTGCGTCATTTCAGTCCGCGGTAGTAGACGTTCTATTCAAAAAAACCATGCAGGCCGCGCGTGACTACAACGCTAAAGAAATCCTTGTCGCTGGCGGTGTCTCTGCGAACCGCGTGCTTCGCCAGGCTTTTCAATCACAGAAGGAATTCAAAGTCCATATCCCCGCGTTTTCCCTGTGCACAGATAACGCCGCGATGATTGCCGCGGCGGGATATTACAGGTTTGCTCTAGGTCACGTGTCCGGTTTGGATATCGATGTCCAGCCGACGTGGCCGCTTTCTTGAGTAAACAGGTTCACAGATCTTATCTTGTCTAGCTTGTGTACCTGTTTTCCTGTGTACTTGATACTTGCCCCACTTAAAACCCAAACCGCCTTTGGCTTGCCCGAGCCGTCGGCGGTTTGAAAGGAGAATGCAACCTTTATTATAGTCAGGCACTTTAAGGGAACCTGAAGGTAACCTGAAAGAAAAATAAGAGTTTAAAGGTCAAATTCCAGGCACAGCAATGAAATTCCACCCTGTGGATACCCGGCTAAAGGACGGATAACAGCTCTTCTTCCGCGATGGGTCCCTCCCGCAAAATCCGGATATTCTCCCCGCTGCAATCCACCAGTGTTGAGGGAACCCCTCCAGGTGTTTTCCCGCCATCGATAATCAACCCAATCCGCCCATTCAGTTGAGTGAACACTTCTTCGGCAGTGGTGGGGTTTGCCTGGCCGGATATG
>DATEDD010000114.1:0-4216 GCA_035286565.1 Anaerolineales bacterium | reverse complement strand
GCTTGATGATCGTGACGATGATTTTCTCGATGTTTTGCTTTTGGATGAAGAACCTGAGCCGCCTTTCATATTTCCCAAAAGCAGGAATAAAACAGCAATAATCACAACAGAGGCAAGTGTCACAAACACAATGATCGCGGTCAGGCGGATCGCGCGCGGGATGTTGTATAACTCATATCCATAACTGAACAGGAATACGCCGCCAATATAAAATGGAGAGAGGATAATGATCAAGATCAAGCCTGTCTCTTGCGCAAGGCTTTCATCGAACCAGGTCAAATAGGCAATAAATACGATCAGTGCGAGAGTCGCCAGTGCGATCAATCCGCCAGGAATAAGAATGTGCAGCGGCTTGCCGGGCTTCTCATCATCGTGATCGTATTCGTAAACTTCATGCGTTTTTGCGCGCACCTGACGCGCTTTATATTCTGATTGAGGCATAAGGTATCTCCTTGCCCTCATCCCCAGCCTTTCCCCCGCTTTGCGAGGGGAAGGGAGTACCCTCTCCTTAGGGAAAAGGCCAGGGTGAGGGCTTACTTGCTCAAATCCCTCGCAAGGGATTCCATCTGTGCGAGGATGGCGGCGACCTGTCCGCTGGAAACGTTGACGCGGTACATGTGCGTAAATCCATCACCAAGCATCACTTTAACTGTACGCCAGGAAGCCAGTTGAGGTTGTATCATCCCTTCTGGCAAAAGGTCCACGGCTTGCGCCCATTGCGGGTGAGTCTTCTCGTAGTCGCCGAGCAGGTCGAGGGTCGAAGTGCGAAGCGGGAAGAGGTGAGCGGTCTCCACCCAGCGCGCATCCTGTTCATTATCCAACAACCAACGTACGAATAACCATGCCGCGAGTTGTTCCTGCTCGGTTGAATCAAAAATTACATAAGAAGAACCAAACACAGTAAGCACGCCATTAGTCCCAGCGGGGCCGGGAAAGGGAATGACCTGCCATGTATCGGTGTTGTTTGCGCCTGCAAATGCGCGCGCAACAAATGGCAGGTCGTGCAGGTTTGCCGTGATGAACAAAGCCTCGCGGTTTGCAAATGCCGTGATCGGGTCGGCGCTTGCGCTTTGCCATGCGCAGCCGGATTCAGAAAGTTCACGCAGATATTTAAAGGACTCAATATTTTTTGGCGCGAGGAAGCGATAATTGCCTTCCTCCAAAATGCCGCCGCCGAATGCCAACAGCCATGCGTAGGCGGTCGTCGCTTCGGTGTTCACCAGCCAGCCGCCGAGAGAATCGTTTTCTGCGAACTCATCGGAAAGCATAGACTTTTGCGCGCCGCAGGCTTGTTCACGAAAAACTCCCGCTGTATCCGGAGCAGACTCAAAACCAAGTTTACCTGCCCAGGTTTTATTCCAAAGTAAAAATTGCGCATTGCGTTGCGCGGGAATTGCCACACGCGCCTCGCCCGCCAGATCCTGATTCCAAAACACAGAGGGAATATCGCCAGAGTCCAGCCCGTATTTTGGATCATCGATATAATCCGTCAGGTCTGTCACCGCGCCGTCGGCGTACCAACCCTGCGCGTGCTCAGGCAATGCGATCACAAGATCGGGTTTTGCCTCTGTTGGCAGGGATGCGGTGACACTCTCATAAAGGTTTGCAAAGTTAACTTGATTTTGCAAATTGACTTGGATGCCCCACTCATTTTGCTCATTGAAATCTTTGACGAATGAATTGAACAGATCCGACTCGATGCCATACCAGGGAGTCCAGACTGTGATCTCCAATCCCTTCAACGCCTCTTCCCGGACCTCGAGCCTGCTGACTGTTCCGACGACTGGTTCTATCGTTGGAGTTTTTCCGGCGCTTTGTGTGGCAGTTGCTCCTGCTGTGACTGTGGCTGTGGCTGTGACATTCGCTCCAGTACAAGCGGTTAATAAGATGATTGGTGTGATAAAGAAAAGTGGGAGTATTTTTTTCATTAATAGTGTCCTGTCATTGCGAGGGCGCTCTTGTTCTTTGCCCGAAGCAATCTTCTATACGCTAGGAGATTGCTTCGTCGGGGAAGGCGCCCTCCTCGCAATACGGAAATTTTTTTCATTGAGCAAGTGTCATAAATGGGACGGGCATGAATACCAAAACGAAGATAATGATCATCGTATAAGCGATCAGTCGTCGGGCAGGGTCGAGCGTGGTAATCTGATCCAACGGCTGAGCGTTGACTCGTCCCAGCCAGAAAAGCAAGGCTGCCCATAACCACCAGGTGCTCCAGGAAATTCCAAGCACGATCAGCAAGGCGATGATAAAGGGAAACGCCTTACGAGCTTTCTCGCCGAGCAACGCATAAATGATATGCCCGCCATCCAATGTGCCGACGGGGATCAGGTTCAATGCGGTGACAAGGATACCCGCCCAGCCTGCGAATGCAATTGGATGAATGAACACGTCCAAGCCGCCAAATGGAATGGGGCGGCCGGTGAAGAAATATTGCAGCCAGTACAAAAACCCCTGCGGCTCAACAGGCGCGGGCAATAATTGACCGAAGGTGACATACTTTGCAAAAAGATAAAGGAGCGAATTGCCCTCGATAAAGCTGTTTGGGTTTGGGTCAATGGTTCCCATTGTTGAAAGGGATAATCCAAAAAACAAAACAGGAATGGCGACGACCAGCCCCGCAATGGGTCCTGCGATACCGATGTCAAAAAGGACACGTTTGTTCTTGGGGATGCTGCGCATGATGATCGCGGCGCCCATTGTGCCAAGCGGACTCAATGGAAATGGAATAAAGTATGGCAAAGAGGCAGGCGTCTTGTGATGGCGGCTCATGAAATAATGCCCCAGTTCATGCGCCACCAAAATCCCAAGCAGGCTTAACGCGAAAGGCCAACCTGTCAAAATACTTTTAGCAAGCAATAACATTTGTCCGGCGGGGTCATTTGGGACGGGGCCTGCGGGTTGTGCGCCCGCGAGCATCACACTGAATACTGTTAACACGAAAAGGATGATGTTCGTGGAAACTTTTTCCTTTTTGGGTTCAGGTTGTTTCGGCGCGAGATAAATGACTTGTCCTCCATCCTCAACGCGAAAGATCGGCATGGCATGATGTGGACTGAGCCATTCAGCCAATTGGTCGTATGCTTCAGCAGAATCCTCGCTGAGCAATTGTCCGCGAAAGCGCAGGAAGAAACCTTTGCGGGGGTCTTCGCTGGTGACATCGTCAATGCGAAAGATGCGAGAAACAAATCTGGTTAATACTTCAGTTTCTGGAAATGACATTGGGGATACCTTTGAATGTTAAATAAGGGATTATGGACAATGTACGGTGGACGATAAAAACGATCAACGGCCTATCATCGTCCACCGTACATTTAAAGGCGGGAGTGGATGGGAGTCGAACCCACCGCGGCTCGCAACGCGACCCGCCACAGGTGTTGAAGACCAGGAAGCCCACCGGGACCTAACCACTCCCGTTCGCAAGGATAACCGAGAGAAGATAGATTCGCAAGTTACAGGTTAACGATCCCTTAAATTTGATGGTTTTTTCTCCACCGTATGAACCACCAAAGCGAAAGTTGCCAATAATCGTATTACGCGAAAATCAGCTTTATTCGCGTAAAAAATTCAGGTTGTTATTCAACAGGTGTAGCGTTGTGTTAAAAATATAAAACCGTCCTCTGAAAAGGACGGTTTTTATTATGCAACTGTCGGGGCGAGAGGATTCGAACCTCCGACCTCTTGCACCCCATGCAAGCGCGCTAGCCGGACTGCGCCACGCCCCGATATAAGATTTGAGACGATAGCCGCCCGACCTTGGTGCTTCAGCACCACTCGCTAGCCGGACTGCGCCACGCCCCGATTGAGCGAAGCGGATTATAGCCTTGTTTCTTTTTTCTGGCAAATGGAAACGATCGTCATTGCGAGCCGTTCTATGGCGAAGCAATCTCCAACAGTATTATGGGGATTGCTTCGGCGAAAGATCATCGCCTCGCAACACTTGCGCCGCACGCCAGTGCAGGTGTGACAGATTTATTTATGCTAAAATACAAGCATTGGAGTTCCCCCCTATGCCAGATATGCTAGAAGTGATCATTGATAGTATTCGTGTGCACTTAATGGCGCCGCAGCGTGTTGTGGTGCTTAAGCAGATCAACACGGAGCGCTATCTTACAATTTGGGTCGGCCCCTACGAAGCCGAGGCAATCACGGTCGCTTTGCAGGAAGTTGAAATGGTGCGCCCGCTCACGCATGACCTGCTCAAGAATATCTTTAG
>DATEDD010000113.1:0-3269 GCA_035286565.1 Anaerolineales bacterium | reverse complement strand
TCCCATCCCAAACACGACCGGGATGATCCGAACCAGATACGCTTTGAAGCCGAGATCAAGGTTTGTTTGCCAATTCATGCTGGAGACGCCGTACTCTGACCAACTCCGGCGTGTCAATAGAATAACCAGTGTGGTGATGCCAATGAAGAGTAACATCACTGTATATGTCCAGCCGAGGTTTTGTTTTTCCCATTGCACAATACTCGTTGAACGCAAAGAAACACGCAATACCAGGAATAGGACAAATACCGAAAGGATTTCCTGTGTGGTAAGTATTTTTGTTTTCATGGTTGCCTCATTCTCAAACTACGATCAACTGGAGGAACGCTTTCGTACGGTCATTTCTCGCTCCTAAGCGAACCGCTAAAAGTGTTTAGATAGGAACTCCGAATTCATCAGCGGTTCGCTCCAGTGATTGGCCGTTTAAGCGCCTGAACCATTCTAATTTCTTACGGCCAATCACCTAGAACTCCTCACGCTCGAAGCGAACGAGGGCGACGATGATGAAAAGGATAATCATAAGCCCGGTAATGATGATGGGCACCACAGTTGGGAGCGGCTGTCCCTGGGCCAGGGCTGCCGCCAGCGGGGGTTTGCCCTGATCCCAAACTAAAGAACATGTACGAGGGCATGACTTTACCCAGCCTGGGCACAGCTAAAGCCGCCAGGACGTTGCCAGAAATAAACGCGGTGGAAATGCCCAATATCGGCCCGCGGGAGTTGAACAGCGTGCCCAGCATCAGGGTCAGCGCCAGGACGGAGATCATAAACAGGGATATTAGCCCCATTCCAGCCAGGAATCCGGGGAAAGAGAGCGAGATACCGGTAGCTGCTTTGTAGATGAAGTAAGCGATGAACCCCTGCACCACCACCATGGTCCCCAGCACACCCAACGTGTGCGCGAACAGCTTGGAGAGCAAAAATGCCGCCCGCGAAACCGGCTTGGAGAGCACCCAGGCAGCAGTGAAGGTTTGGCGTTCATTTGAAACCTTTTATTCCGTAATCAGGCTGAACTCCTCGAAAGCAATCAAATCAGATCGGTCCGTAATCTTATTCGATGCAATATGGACAACATCTATCTTTTGCGCAGAACCAAATTCAACCAAAATGAGCTGTTGTTTTGCGGACCAGTCGTTGTACTGGTCCTCGGTCAATTGGAGCCTGGTCTGCATCTCTTTCAAGATTTGGGATAGGTCTTCATTCATCCGATTAGTAAAGAACAGAACACGAACAACCGTAGCCATTACGCGCAGGGCACATTCATTGTTATCCCTCAGGAAATATAGGCTGTCGCCAGGTCTCACCGGCTGCTCAGGGGGTTGCGCAGGATCGAATTCTTTCACGATCATGGTTTTAACGCCGCTAACTATTTTCTCCAGTTCACCTGCGCGTGTGTCAAGGTATACAAGATGATTCATAGATGTCATTCCTCAGATCGTAGCAACGTAGTGGTCTGTCAAACCTGAAACTTAGGATAGAGACTTTTTAACTTTACTCGAGCATCGGCAGTCGTGAACTGCCACTGAACCTTAATAACTTCAGAGTTTCGTTGATCTTCCCAGGCTTTCACCTCACGCCACAAGATGTCTTTGTCGGGAATGCGGCGATCCAAGCACTGCCGAACCAGGGCGGATAATTCAATTTCAGCCATATTGAGCCAACTCCCATGTTTTGGCGTGTAATGCAATTCAAACCGCTCGATCAACCGTCTGGCCTCGCAGGGTTCAAATGCCAGATAAAACGCAGCCAAGACATGGGTGTTTAGATTGTCAAGAACCACAACGATTTTCTCGGCTTCTGGATAGAGTTCATCCGCTACGATCCTCATCACTTCAGCCCATTCGACGCGTCGCCTTTGATCGGTGATTTCGATGTGCCGCTTTCCAGCCAATGGCTCAAAGAGCATAAACAGGTCGGCTACACCATCTCGCTTGTATTCGTAATCAAAACGTTCAGCCTTGCCTGGTTGCATTGGCAGCGTTTCTCGGGTGTCGGTCAGAAGCTGTTTAGGCATCTCATCGATACAGACCAGAGGATGTTTTGGATCATAAGGCCGCTTATACACTTCCAATACATCTTCCATGTTACAGACAAAAGCCGCATCTCCTTTCGGTGGAATACACCATTGCTCTCTCAACCAGGGCTTGAGCTCATTTTTTTGAGCGTGGTGCGGATGGTCTCGTGGGAAACACGATCCACGTGCCCTAAACGCACAAACCGATCCTGGAGTAGACGCAAGCTCCATGCCTTTCTTCCTTCTGGCGGTGCGCTGCAAGCCAAAGCGATCAGGTGAGCCTCTGCTTCACCATCTAAGGCGCGTTGGTACTCTCGCTCAGGTTTCTTCCGGTATAACGTGGCCTGCAATCCCTTTTCAACGAAACTCTTGCGCACATTCAGCACCGTCACCGGCGTTACGTTGAATGCGGCGCAGATTTGTCCGTAGGTCCATTTTGGACCTGCAGCGCTGCTATCGGATTTGAGCAAAATGTGCGCTCGGGTAACCCTACGAGCTGGTGCAATTCCGGAGGAGGTCAGTTTTTCAAGGTGCTGTCGTTCTTCGTCGGTCAATTCGAGAATATATTTCTGGTTCATGATCCTTGCCTTCCTGTTGTGGTTTCCCACTTAGGTAGCAAGATCCGTGCCATCTTATAATTTTGAGCTTTGACAATCCACTAGAAAATTAGGTCAAGTATAACAAATGTCGGCAGGTAAGGGGGGCGAATTATGAAACCGGAATGCACGCCACTGAATACAGAACAAACGTTCCAAGAATTAGAGGGCTGAGGGGTTGGTTGACAGGGCTGAGACATGCGGTATAATTCGCGTGCCTCAGCGGCCCCGTAGCTCAATCGGCAGAGCAGTTGCCTCTTAAGCAATTGGTTGGGCGTTCGATCCGCCCCGGGGTCACAATCAATTGCGATATGGCGGTCATTATTTCCTGGCCGTCATTTGCGTTAATCGAAAGTAGGGTTTAAGTAGGGTTATGAAAAAGTGTGTTACTTGTCAAAACAATAAAATCAGGCCCCGTCTCTGGAGCCTGAGTCAAAAACTCTAACCTCCAGCAGTTGAACTGCTGGACGAACTGGCATTTCCAACTACTCTAAGTGAGCTATCTGTCCAGGATGTTTGTCCAAAGTTATTGTTACTTTTGTAATTGACTATAAAAATTTATTCCATATAATAATTTATAGCAGGTTTTTCCACATACCTTCGGATTAATTTACCCAAACAAGGTGTTATTGCTCTAATTATTTTGTAAATAGTGGTTG
>DATEDD010000112.1:0-6127 GCA_035286565.1 Anaerolineales bacterium | reverse complement strand
AAGCATAAGCAGTGGTGAGATTCGCGCCTGTAAGCCCATCAATGAACACGGCCAGGAAAATCAGCGGAAGCGAATCCGCCAGCCCGAGCATGAGGTATCCCAACGAGGTGCCAAGCAGACAAAGTAGTAATACCGGCCTGCGTCCAAAGCGATCAGAGAGCCCACCCAGCACCGGCCCCGCAAATAATTGCGCGGAGGCATACAACGAAATCAACGCGCCAGCTATCATCGCGCCGCCACCCTGTGCCTGCACGAAAAACGGAAGCAACGGCAGCATGATGCCGTAGCCGAGCATGTCCACGAAGACGGTGATGAAGATGAAGAGGAGGGAGGAGTTCAAAAGGGATTTTTAATACGATTAAGTGTGTTGCGGCTAAAACTACTACTATTTTGTAATTTTATCGGGTCAAGTTAGAAGGAGTTTCGCTTTGGTTCGTTCCCGTTCTACAAGAGCGTGGGGCGGTTCATCACGATCACCTGAATGGAAAAAGAAACGATACTATCTGTGTTCCCACATCGTTGACATGGATGATAGTATTCCTTAAAAGAATTATAGCACTACTTGAAAAGTCAAAATCCTGCCGGCATTACGAGTAGGGTTGAAAGAATTTTCGATAAACACGCGGTAAAATGACCATACAAATTAGGAGAACCTTATAAAAAAAATTCTGCTGATCGTGTAGAACCGCAACAAATAGTCGCTTTCATTGTTACAGTAAAATAGAAACACTAGGCGATCCAGACGGGTTGCCTTTCTCTCCAACGCCGATGGAGTATTGAGCCCTAAAATCAAAAGGAGGAAAATATGGATCGCCTGGTCCTGCTAACAGGACTCATTTCAATTGCTTTGTTGGGGTGTAATATTTCAACAACTGCTCCTACGTCAACTCCAGTCACTTCCCCGACCAGCCCGCCAAGCGCCAGTCCTGAGCCAACTCTCATTTCCACAGCCACTCCTGCCCGGGTCACTTTGCTTGTCAAAACCAAATTGATCAATTGCCGCTTCGGCCCGGGCACGGTATATCAACTGCTCAATGAATTGCATGAGGGACAGCTCCTGCGCGCGGTTGGACGCAACGAAGCATCCACCTGGTGGTATATCCAGGACCCCGGCAACCCCGGCAGTTTTTGCTGGGTCTCCGCGGATGTGACCGAACCGCAAAGTTCTACAGTTCCATTGACAATCATACAACCTCCCTTTGTCACGGTTACAAATATTAATCTGCGTGTGGAGCCAAACCGCATTGCGGTGAACTGTAATCAATTCCCACAAACCGTATTTTTTGAGGCCGAGATCACCACCAACGGCCCGACCTTGTTTATGTGGAGGTGGGAGGCCAGCACTGGCGCCTCATCTGATGATGGCACGCTCATCTTTGAAGAAGCCGGCACTCACGTTATTAATGAGTATTATCAAATTAATGCGCCAAATGAATATTGGATCAAACTGCATGTCCTTAAGCCCAATGAGAGGTTCGCGCAAGTAAATTTCCCCGTAAGCTGCACTCAGTAGTTTTAGTGGAAATGCAAAAGACACATCCGCTAAAAAAACAAGGGCAACCTTTCAAAGGCTGCCCTTGTTTACATACTATCTACCAATTAATCACCAAGCCCGACATCCGGGAGTTGCGACCATTGCGTAGCATTATGGACGGATTCCTCATCTGTGAAGCGGCCATGGACGAAGCCGGTACCCGCTGGGATGAGTTTGCCGATGATCACGTTTTCCTTCAAACCGAAGAGCGGGTCAGTTGTGGAACCGATTGCCGCGCTTGCCAGAACCTTGATGGTGTGCTGGAATGAGGAAGCCGAGAGGAAAGAATCGGTGCTCAGGGAAGCCTTCGTCACGCCCAGCAGGACTTCCTGGAAGCGAGACGGTTGCTTTCCATCCACCAGTAATTGTTCATTGATTTTGCGGATCTCAAGCCGGTCGACTGCATCGCCGGGCAGGTACTTGGTGTCGCCAGGTCGTGTTACCTGCACCTTGCTCAACATCTTGCGGATGATGACTTCAAAATGCTTGTCGTGGATGTTCTGACCCTGTGAACGATACACCTTCTGCACCTCGGTCATCAGGTACATCTGGCAGGCATCGCGTCCCTGGATCTTGAGAATGCGATGTGGGTTTAGCGAACCTTCTGTCAGTGGTTGTCCAGCTTCCACATGCGCGCCGTCTTTCACGAGCAGACGTGAAGTGTTTGGAATATCATCGGTCACCTCCTCACGCTGTTCATAGGAAACGATGATCTTGCGTTCCTTTTTCTCCACGGCGACGCGGCCACTGTGCTGGGTTGTGATCGTGGCCTTTTCTTTCGTGGCAAGGATGTCGCCCGCCTGAATTTCAGATTCATCTTTTGCGATGAATTTCCAATCTTCTGGAATGGCATATTCATCATGGACCATTTCAGCATGTTCAATGTGGATCTCGCGCATATCCGCGTATTTTTCTGATTGCAGGATGCGAACCACGCCTCCGATCTCGGCGACCATTGCCTCACCCTTTGGCATTTTGCGTGCCTCGAAGATTTCCTCCACGCGCGGCAGACCGGTTGTGATATCCGATGCTCCGGATGAAGCGACACCACCCGTGTGGAAAGTGCGGAGCGTCAACTGCGTGCCGGGCTCACCAATGGATTGGGCAGCCACGATACCGACCGCAGAACCAAGTTGCACCATCTCCCCGCGGGCAAGATCAATGCCATAGCATTTTGAGCAGATGCCGTGATTGAGCTGGCAGGTCATCGGCGAGCGGAGTTTCAATTCAGCCACATTCGTGCTGGCGATCTTGCGTGCCAGATCGTGGGTGATGACGTCATTGTATTCGGCCAGCACTTCGCCAGTCTTCGGATCGAGTACGCGCTCGGCGATCAGACGGCTGTACATGCGGCTCATCATGGACTGACCAGCAACATCGTCAGTCGTGCGGATCCACACACCTTCATGTGTGCCGCAATCATGTTCGTTGATGATGATGTCCTGCGCAATATCCACGAGGCGGCGGGTTAAGTAACCGGCGTCCGCAGTACGGAGAGCTGTATCCGCCAGACCTTTGCGCGCGCCATGTGTGGAGATAAAGTATTCCTGCGCAGTGAGTCCTTCACGGAAGTTGGAACGGATTGGCATCGGAATGATACGTCCAGATGGATCGGCCATCAAACCGCGCATCCCCGCCAATTGCGAGATCGTGGAGAAACCGCCTTTGGTTGCACCGGAGGTGGCCATGGTGGAAAGATTTCCGTCAGGATCCATATGTTTTCTAACGGCAATACCCACAAGGTCTGTGGTTTCCTGCCAAATCTGGATCTCGCGTTCATTCTTTTCCTGTTCGGTAAGCAAGCCACGGCGGAAATCGCGCAATACCACTTCAACTGCTTTAAGAGCTTCGTCAATGATGCTCTTGCGTTCCGGCGGGATGGAAATATCTGCGACAGCGAGCGTGGTGCCGGATTTGGTTGCGTATTCAAAGCCAATGCTCTTGATTGCATCGGCCACATCGGTGGTTACTTCCTGTCCGCATAGTTCGTATACCTCTGCGATCAAATCCTTCACGCCGCCTTTATCAAGTTTTTGGTTAACGAATTGCACTTGTTCAGGCAAAACGCGATTGAATAAAACGCGCCCTACCGTTGTATTGATGACACGATACTCGGCTTCGGGCAGGCGATCACCCTTGTCATCGTACCAGGTCTTCGCTCGGAATTTGATCTCGGTGTGCACTTCCACTTGATTAAGAGCGTAGACAAGTTCCACTTCATCAATATCTGCAAAGGCGCGGCCATCACCTCGATGAACGGCTTTCTTTTCCATGGTCAGGTAGTACACACCCAACACCATGTCTTTGGATGGGGAAATGATCGGTTCACCATCCGCAGGCTTGAGCAAATTCCTGGAGGCGAGCATGAGTTCGCGCGCTTCGGTGACGGCCTTTTGTGACAGCGGTACATGCACGGCCATTTGATCGCCGTCAAAGTCTGCGTTAAAAGCGGTTGTGACGAGCGGATGCAATTGAATGGCTGAGCCTTCAATCAGGATCGGTTCAAACGCCTGGATACCCAATCGGTGCAAGGTGGGAGCACGATTAAGCAGAACAGGGCGGTCCCCGATCACACCTTCAAGCGCTTCCCAGACCTCTGGCCTGTTGCGCTCAATCAAGCGGCGCGCACCTTTGACATTCGCTGCATAATTATTTTGTACGAGTCGCGCAATCACAAATGGACGATACAACTCAAGCGCCATACTCTTGGGTAAACCGCATTGATTTAATTTCAATTGCGGACCGACGACGATCACCGAACGACCGGAATAATCCACACGCTTACCGAGCAGGTTGCGGCGGAAACGACCTTTTTTACCTTTGAGCATGTCACTTAAGGATTTCAGTTCGCGGCGGCCGCGCCGGGAAAGCGCCTTGCCACGCTGTGAATTATCAATCAGGCTATCTACCGCTTCCTGCAACATGCGCTTTTCGTTACGGCTGATGACATCCGGCGCGCCGAGTTCGAGTAATCTCTTCAAACGATTGTTGCGATTGATTACACGGCGATAAAGGTCGTTCAAATCGGAGGTCGCAAAACGACCGCCATCCAACTGCACCATTGGGCGCAGGTCGGGAGGAATGACAGGGAGTACCGTGAGGATCATCCAGGCTGGGCTGTTGCCGGAACGGCGGAAGGCTTCCACCACCTTCAAACGGGTTGTGGATTTCTTGCGTTTCTGCTTACTCTTGGTAGTGCGGACCTCGTGCCAGAGTTCTTCTGAAAGTTTATCGAGATCAAGACGTTCGAGAATATCGAAAAAGGCTTCAGCGCCCATATCGGCGCGGAAAACCTGGCCCCAACGCTGCTTGAGTTCACGATAGCGGATTTCGCTCAGGAATGTAAAGGGGCGAAGCTCCAGAAGTTCATCCCGCAGGCGCGAGGATTGATTCGATGAAACGGAGGTCTGCGTCTCCAACTCACTGCGCAGCGCTTCCATTTCCTGGTCTGCCTGTGCCTTGACGGTGGCGGCTTGAGTCTTCAGTTCTTCGAGCTCACGCTGTTTTTTGTCTTTCAACTCATTTTCAAGGATTTCCAATTTCTTTTGGACGTTCTTTTGAATGAGCGTAATATGCTTGCTTGCAACTTTATCTCCGGCATCAATGATCTTCTCGCCGGTCAATTCGAAAACAATGGTTTTGTTAGCGGGTTCACCCATCTGGCCTTGAAGCTGTTTTTCCAACTTCTGACCTTCCTTGATGATGGGGTCCATCTGCTCTGCAATACCTTCATCATAGCCTTGCTCAAGCAGGGCTTGCTTATGCTTAAGTTCAGTTGTCTTGTGGTCGCGCTTGGTCTTGACCTCGGCTATGCGGGCATTGACGCCGGTAGCCTGCTCGCGTTCAGAAACAGAGATTTCATCCTCGAGACGTTGCACGGCTTTCTTGCGGGCTTCCTCATCCACATAGGTAACAATATACTGCGCGAAATACAAAACCCGGTCCAGGTTGCGACGCGAAACATCAAGCAACATACCCATTTGTGACGGGATACGGCGCGTATACCAAATGTGTGCAACAGGAGTGGCAAGCGCAATATGCCCCATGCGCTCACGGCGAACAGCAGAGCGGGTTACTTCCACGCCGCATTTATCACAGGTAATGCCCTTATAACGCGGGTTCTTGTATTTTCCACAATAACACTGCCAATCGCGGGTCGGGCCAAAAATGGCTTCACAAAACAATCCATCCTTCTCGGGCCGCAAGCGGCGATAGTTAATTGTTTCGGGTTTTAGCACCTCACCGTACGACCATGACAAAATCGTTTGCGGCGAGGCAAGGCTGATACGGAGTGCGGTCAGTCCCTTTGTTTCCACTGGATCCTCTCCTAAATAAAAGAATACTATTCGAGTAGTGCCTGTCTGCAGCATTTAATACGATAAACCAGAGACAAACAAAGGCAAGCGCATTGAGAATATTTTCTCAAGCGCTTGCTAGTATTGGCTCGTTTTTTTTACTTCCAACGGGGTGATTATATGCACATAGGGTGTGCCCGTCAAGGGTGTTGATCAGTGAAAAGGCATGGATTCCAAAGCGAACCTGGCTTCTTTCTGGACCCTTCGACACGGTAAGCGAAAGTCGAACCGTCAGGGC
>DATEDD010000111.1:0-10710 GCA_035286565.1 Anaerolineales bacterium | reverse complement strand
ATGTATACGCGAGACGAACTATCCGCATTGACAAGCAATAAAGTGGCAAAATACCCTCTCGATCAGGGCGTGCCGATCACAGAGGCATTAATCCTTGACGCATCGCTGGCGGTTCCAATCTCCGGGCCGCAGTGGGCCTCGCTGATTCCGCCGGGGATGACCGCTATGTCCATACCGACCAGCCGTCTGGCTTTATCCGCGTATGCGATCAATGACGGGGCTCATGTAAATATTAATGCTTGTTTCCTATTCGTAGACGTAGACCCCGCCTTCCAAACTATTTTGCCTAACCTGACTGGCTCTTTGACAGGCACTGGTTTTGTGCCGGATGCTTTGCCGGTTCTTTCACTTGGCTCGAGTGTTTCTGGTTCTCCGCAAGGCAGGTTGGAATTGGATCCATCAGTCCAACAACCGTTTTATCTGGTTCCGTCTGAGGCGCAGCGACCCAGGGAGACCTGTCAGATGTTGCTTCAGGATGTGGTTGTAATGAAGCTGGGTAATTTCCCGCTTGTGGCAGACACGGCTCCAGCTGATCCGCAGGCTCCACCGCAACAAACGCTCGCTCCTGACATCATCACACTGATCGTTTCACCGCAAGACTCCATTACACTTACCTATTTAATATATACGAATGTCAGGATTTCGATGACTTTGAGGAATCCCACCGATCAAGCCCGCCAGGCAACCGAAGCTGCCACCTTGCAATTCCTGCTCAGTCAGTACAATATCCCCGTTCCTGCAAAACTTCCATATGCAATGCAGCCTGCTTTATCTGATCTGATTGCGCCATTTTTACCGAACGATACAACGACAGTTCCTCCTCAATAATGGATGATGATTAGGAATGGAAGTAATTTAATATGGCTTTAGCAAAAACTCGAGTGCTTATCGTAGACGATATCGCAGAGACTCGTGAGACCATCCGCAAGCTGTTACAGTTCGAATCTGATATAGATGTTGTCGGTGCTGCGAAGTCGGGCAGGGAAGGTATTCAACTTGCTCAGGAGTTGGACCCGGATGTCGTCTTGATGGATATCAACATGCCTGACCTGGATGGGATTGCCACTACTGAAGAGATTAGGAAGAAATCCCCCCATATTCAGATTGTGATCTTGTCGGTGCAGGGCGATCAAAATTATATGCGGCGGGCAATGCTTGCAGGTGCTCGAGACTTTTTAACAAAACCTCCAATGGGAGATGAGTTAATTTCAGCAATTCGCCGCGCAGGCGAGATGGCGCAAATCGAGCGGGTAAAAAATGCGAAGCAACAATTTTCCGCAAGCCAAGCCGCGGGATTGCTTCTTTCTCCGAATGCTTTAACACCTGTCTCAAATGGCAAAATCATCACTGTGTATAGTCCAAAAGGCGGAACCGGTTGTACCACCATTGCGGTAAATCTGGCCATCGCCTTGCATAACGAAGATACCCGCACCGTACTCGTTGACGCAAATTTACAATTCGGTGATGTCGCGGTTTTCGTTAACGAACAGGGAAAGAATACCATTCTGGAATTGGCACCCCGCGTGGATGAACTTGACCCGGACCTGGTTGAAGAAATATTAATAAAGCATGATGCTTCCGGAGTACGGATTCTAGCAGCGCCACAGCGTCCTGAAATGGCAGAGAAAGTTTCGCCCGAGCAATTCACAAGAGTACTAAAATTTCTGCAACGAATGTACTCTTATGTTGTAGTTGACACTTCAACCAATTTGACGGATATGATTCTTTCCACATTTGATATAAGCGATGTGATCGTTTTGGTGACCACCCAGGAAATCCCTGCGATTAAGAATGCCCGGTTGTTCCTGGATTTGTTGCATACGATCGGGATCGTCAAGGAGCATGTTGTTTTTGTCATGAACCGATATGACAAGAAAATCACGATTACCCCTCAACGGGTGAGCGATAACCTCAAACACGAAGTATCCGTCATCATACCTCTCGATGGAAAAGTAGCTGTTGCAGCCGTTAATCGCGGGGTGCCGTTTATGTTGGATAACAAGTCCCAGCCGGTGGGAAGAGGTATTTTTTCACTGGCTCAGGCAGTCCGAGCGAAATTAAATGAATTGGAATTTCAGAGTCATGCGGCAGTCAAGCGTTAAGGAGTTTTATCATGTCATTGCTTCGGCGTATTGAAGATGGTCAAGGCGGTGGCCAGCAGGAAGGTGGAAATTCTTCTGAACCACAACAATCTGGACGCGGCGGGCAAGCTGGGTCGGGAGGGGGAAGCGACTCTTCCCGTCTTTCATCATTACAAGCCCGACGAGTTAACGCGCCTACGACCTCGCCTCAAGCAGGTTCATATTTTGATCTAAAGACACGCGTTCAAAAAAAACTGCTCGCGGAAATTGACCCGTCCATGGATGTTTCGCGGACAGACGATGTTCGCCGCACCATCCAATCCTTGTTTGAACAGATTCTACTGGAAGAAAATATTGTTCTTTCCCGGCCTGAACGCGCCCGATTGTTTGAGCAGATTGCCGCAGAAATACTCGGTCTAGGTCCAATACAGTCCTTGTTGGAAGATGACACAATTACTGAAATCATGGTGAATGGACCAAAAAATATTTACATCGAGCGAAAAGGAAAACTTCATCGTGTGCCGGTCACTTTCGAGAGCAATGAGCATGTCATGCGGATTATTGACCGAATTGTTGCACCGTTGGGCCGCCGAATTGATGAATCCAGCCCGTATGTTGACGCGCGTTTGCAGGATGGCTCCCGTGTCAATGCGGTTATCCCTCCCATATCTTTGGTTGGCCCGGTTTTAACAATCCGTAAATTTTCGAAGAACCCAATTTCTGTTGATCAAATGGTACAGTTTGGTTCAATTACCAATGAGGCAGTTCAATTTCTAAAAGCCTGCGTTGAAGCGCGTTTGAATATTATTATCTCCGGCGGCACCGGCTCAGGTAAGACAACTTTATTGAATGTGCTTTCTGGTTTTATTCCATCTGATGAGCGTATTCTAACCATTGAAAATGCCGCAGAACTGCAATTGCGCCAGGAGCATGTGGTTACACTCGAATCCCGCCCGCCGAACATTGAAGGTCGCGGCGAAATCACCATTCGCGACCTTGTGATCAACGCCCTTCGTATGCGTCCAGAGCGCATTATTGTGGGGGAGTGCCGTGGTGGGGAAACCCTGGATATGTTGCAGGCTATGAATACAGGGCATGATGGATCCATGACGACAGCACATGCGAATTCCCCGCGAGATGCACTGGCCCGTATTGAAACGATGTGTCTCATGGCAGGCATGGATCTGCCGATCAGGGCTATTCGTGAACAAGTTGCAAGCGCAGTGGATTTGATTTGTCAACAGGAACGCATGCGCGATGGCACACGTAAAATCACGACCATTACCGAGGTTAGCGGTATGGAAGGTGATGTTATTACCATGACTGATATATTTGTATTTGAGCAGGCTGGCATGGAAAATGGCCGAATTGTTGGTCGTCTCCGACCGACAGGTCTGCGACCCAAATTTATGGATAAGATCGAAGCGACGGATATCCACCTGCCTCCTTCCATTTTTGGTATTGGCGAGCGGCGCAGATATTAGTCCGCAAGGGTAGATATTGGTTTTGTAGTGTATTTGAATAATTGCTGAGAAGGAACAACATGACCTGGATTATTATCATCGGCGGATCAATCATCATCATTTTGTTGATCGTGGGTATCGTTGTTTCCTCCAGCACTGAACGTACCTTGGTTGAACAACGCCTTGGAGTTTACCTGGATGAAGATAAGCAAAGTGTGGATCGTGAGGCCCGGCGCTCTGTCCTTACGGATTGGGTTTCCAAAAGAGTTGAGAAAACTTCGTACGGGGATCGTATCGCTCGTGAGCTTGCGCGTGCAGACCTGAAATTCAAGGTTGCTGAATATTTTGTATTAATTGTGATTTGTTCTTTATTACTTGGCTTAATTGCCTGGTTTCTGGGTAATCGTTATCCAGTTTCCGCATTGATTGGGGGAATTGCTGGGGCATTTGCCCCTCGTGCATACGTAATCAGACAACAAAAACAAAGACTGCAAAAATTCAATGATCAATTGTCTGATATGCTAAACTTGATGGTGAATGGTTTACGTGCAGGTTACTCGATCATGCAAGCCATGGAAGCGATTAGCAAGGAATTGCCTGCCCCCATCAGTGATGAATTTCGGCGGGTCATTCAGGAAATGCAGATTGGGATTCCGATGGAAACTGCGCTTGAAAATTTGCTTCGCAGAATACCCAGCGACGATTTGGATTTCGTAATAACCGCGATCAACGTGCAGCGGGAAGTCGGTGGAAATCTTTCCGAGATTCTGGATAATATTTCCTTCACAATTCGAGAGCGTGTTCGAATTAAAGGCGAGATTCGGGTATTGACATCGCAGGTTCGCATTTCAGGCACCTTTCTATCCCTGATTCCATTTTTTCTTACCCTTGTTTTGTGGTTCCTTAATCCGGAATATTTATTGTCCGTTCATCAACGTGGATGGATATGTACAGGGCCGATCATTTGTATCGTTATCGGATTGATTACTTCCAGTTACTTTATCATGATGCGTATTGCAGATATTGAGGTCTAATATGACAATTGGTGTTGGCATTATTATTGGGGTTTTGATTTTAGGCGGCGCCATTTTGCTTGTGATCGTTGGGCGGCGCTATTCCAGCCAAGGTCAGCAGGATGAATTTGACCCGGTTATGGCTCGCCTTGCAGAGGCGACCCAGCGCGGCGAATCGGTTTCTCTGGAGGATATCGAGTTAGAACAGCCTTTTATGGAGCGGGTGATTGTTCCGGTCATAAAGAAAATTGGTGAAATTTCCACAAGATTTACACCCCAAAGGCTTTTGCAGGAAACTACGCGAAAATTGGAATTGGCTGGCAATCCTGGACGCATCGATGCTTCCACTTTTTTAGCAACTCGTTTTATAGGCGCTGTCGTTTTTGGTGGTCTGTTGCTGTTGATTTCGTCGCTTTCATCGGTAAACTGGCCGTTCGGTAGGATTGTACTAATTGTCGGCATATTTACTACTTTGGGTTTTTTCTTTCCCCAGTTGTGGCTGCAGAGTCGTATCAATAGCCGCCAGGCTGAAGTCCGTAAAGCATTGCCGGATGCGCTTGATTTATTGACAATCTGCGTGGAGGCAGGTTTGGGATTTGACGCGGCCATGTCGAAAGTTAATGAGAAATGGGAAAATGAACTTTCGATCATGTTTGGGCGATGTATTCGGGAAGTCCAACTTGGGAAAACTCAGCGTGAGGCCTTACGCGATATGTCAGACCGCATTGGACTCGCGGAGTTAACCAGTTTTGTTGCGGCTGTGATCCAAAGCCAGATTTTGGGTGTAAGTTTGGCTAAAGTTTTACGTATTCAGGCGGACCAAATGCGTATTAAACGGCGTCAGTTCGCGGAAGAACTGGCGCATAAAGCCCCGGTCAAGATGATCATCCCAATGGCGCTCTTGACATTTCCGTCCATTATGATCATTCTTCTGGCACCAGCCGGATTCCAAATTGCAGGTGCGTTTGGTGCCTTTTTAAGATAAATTAATTCTACATAATCCATGTCCTTCTTCCGAAGGATTTCAGAACCATCCGAGTAATGTGACACTTGCGCCCCGAGTTCCGGATCGGGAGAATCTCAACAATTATTTCAGATACCTTCAGCGACACATGAATGCGACCCACCTGAATCAGACGGGTCGTTAACTTGAGAAATAACTGCCGTTTATATAAGAGGCAGATTTGAAAAATTGGAAATACACTTTATATCGTTCTTGTTGGGATATGCTTGATTTGTTATTTCCGCCTGAATGTGGGGGATGCGGCACGGCTGGGTCACGTTGGTGCATTGATTGCCAAAAACGTGTAATCCTCTTGAATGGAATTCTTTGTGATATTTGCGGTCTGCCGCAGGTTCGGGTAGGGGTGTGTGATGCCTGCCGCTTGGAGAGGCCGGTTTATCGCGCATTGAGGGCATGGTCTGTTTTTGAAGATCCTGTGCAAAAAGCGTTGCATAAGTTGAAGTATCGCCGCGATATTTCAATGGGTGTTTCGCTTGCTTCACAAATGGTAACTTTCGTGAATGATTTGAATTGGCAGATTGATTTGATTTTGCCGATCCCGTTGGGGAGACAACGCTTCAAGGAAAGGGGCTATAATCAGGTTGGAATGATCGCAAAACCGCTTGCATTGGCCTTAAATATACGATACGCACCAAATGAATTATTCCGCCGAAAAGAGACGCGTTCCCAGGTGGGCCTGACAAAAATGGAGCGCAAGGCGAACGTGCAAAATGCGTTCCAGGGTGGGGCGGGGGTTATTGGGAAATCAATTCTCGTGATGGATGATGTTTCTACAACAGGCTCAACTTTGTCCTCCGCCGCCGAGGCGTTATATTCATCTGGGGCCAAGAATGTGTATGCCCTGACAGTTGCGCGCGCACTGCCTCATCATGGGTTGGGGCACGTATAATTTTTGTTTGTGATTTAACACCCGAAGAAGGAGTATCTAATGTCCAACAAAGTGGAAGTCCAGGCACGCAACATTCGTTTGACCGATAAGATTGAGGAATATGTAAATAAGAAGGCCGGAAATCTGGATCATTATATGCCGGCAATTGATGAAGCGCGGGTGGAATTTTCTCATCATAAAGCTGCCCGCGATGCCACGGATCGCAACGTGGCGCAGATCACCGTTTTTGGGAAGGGCTTTACTTTGCGCACAGAAGAGCGGGCAGATGAGATTCTTGCCGCTTTTGATCAGGCGATCGATAATTTACAGAATCAGATCGAAAGATATAAAGGAAAGCACCATCGCGGCCGCGGAGATGGACGTTCCGCAGCAGAAGCGGCGGATGATGTGATTGACGAGGAGACCGGCGAACTTTCTCCTTTGTTTGCCCGCAGGAAAAAATTCGTCTTAAATCCGATGAGTGAGGATGAGGCAGTGGTGCAGATGCGAAATCTGGGACACGACAACTTCTTCATTTTTTACAATGCGGAGACAAGCAAGATCAATGTGCTCTATCGCAGGCGCAATGGAAGTTACGGGTTGATCGAGCCTGAGCTGGGCTAGGAAGACCGAAGCGGGATTGAGCAAACTCAATCCCGCTTTTTCGATTGTCTTATTCTTAATTCCATCAGGAGAAAAGTAAGCGCAAGGACGATCCATGCAACGATTTGGTTTTGTTTGAATCCGTTCGCTATGACGGGGTTGTCTGCTCGGAAGGCTTCGATGAAGAGCTGTGATAATGATGTCAGTGCGGCGAAGGTTAGGAAGAGAATGCCCGGGCGTGGACTCTGCTTCTTGAGCCAGAGCAAGCCAAAGGTTATGAGAGAAGCGAGGAATGCGTAGATTTGAGTCGGATGACGGGTGGCGTTCCATAATTCGATCCCCCACGGTAATTCAGTCTCTTTTCCGAACGATGTGCCAGCCGCAAGGTGACTTAATCCCAACCCGATGGCGAGTAGAGCGAAGAAGGGCGTGAGCGCATCCAACGTCGACCAGAGTTCCAGGTTTTTCCGCTGACGATAAATAAATAAGACGATGACGGCGCTTGCAATTGCGCCAAACAGTTCGAAAATGCCCGGGTTGATGGAGATGATACTGAGTGGACTTTCGAGAAAGGCGGGGATGTTTTGCAAAATAAATGAAATGCGGCCGCCAATGATGAAGGCAAGGAGAGCATATAAGGTAATATTGTTGAGATCATCTTTCCTGATGCCGTGACGTTCGGCGCGTTTTTCTGCGAGGGCGAGTCCGATCCATACAGCGATGACAAGCAGGATCATGTGACGAGGCGGCGCGAATAGATCGCGAAATATGGCGAGCATGTTATTTGAGGCTTTCTTCAATACGGGTGCGGATCAGCGCTTCGGACATGGGACCACCGATAACGACTTCGGTGATGACCCCGTAGCGATTGATGAAGTAGGATGATGGCAAGGAGCGGATCTGATATGCTTTGCCTGCATCTCCTGTTTCATCAAGCAGGATCGGGAATGTGAGCCCGTACTTTTCTGTGAATGGGACAACTGCGAATGGGTCGTCTTGATAGGTCATGTTTACTGCGAGGACGATGAATCCCTGGTCTTTATATTCTTCATACATTTTTTGAATGGCAGGCATTTCTGAGCGGCAGGGTGGACACCATGTCGCCCAAAAATTGACAAACACAACCTGCCCTTTTAGTTCGGAACGCGTGTAGATTTCACCTGTTGGGGTTCTAAGTGTGAAATCAGGGGCGGGAAAGCCTGCCTGAGGTGCGGGAGTCTTGCCGGTCGTGGATACCGCTGTGGGTTCAGCTGAGATCGTGATCCATGCTGCGCTCGCGATCAGGACAAGAATATATAGGGTTATTCGTTGGGCTTGGGTCATATTTCCGGTTTTTCTTTCTGGCATTTATTATTAATGATAACGGCATTGGCACACTTTTGGAAGTAAAATAGATAGCAATCCTTTTAGCTGTTGTTTTGACCTAATCGTAGCTTACTATGCTTTTATATAATTCCACTTTCATTGGCATCGACCCGACCTCCGGACATAATTCCTTCACTTATGCCATGTTGGATAGGGATTTAAATCTGCTTGCGCTTGCGGCTGGTGAGATGGAGGATGTGATTGCATTTATTGAGGGGCAGAAGTCTGTCACGGTTGCTGTCAATGCGCCTGCGGGGGTGAATCTTGGACTCGTGCGTGAGAGGTTGAAAAAATTACTGCCTACGCCTCATCAGATCCGCAGTGGGGAATTTCGAGTAGCGGAGTTTGAATTACGCGAGCGCGGCATTTCAGTTTCAGGCACACCGGCAAGTGCGGCTATATCTCCTGCGTGGATGCAATTGGGTTTTGCGATGTATCGCAGGTTAGAGAAGTTGGGTTTCAGGAAATATCCCGCAGAAAATGAGCCATACCAAATAATGGAGACACATCCACATGCCTGTTTTTGCGTCATGGCCGGCAGTGTGCCGCTCTCCAAGCCTTCGCTTGAAGGGAAACTGCAAAGGCAGTTAATTCTTTACGAGCACGGCCTTCGCATAAAAGACCCGATGGAATTTTTTGAAGAGATCACGCGTTACAAAATGACAAAAGGGCTTTGGCCCATTCAGTTGTTGTATCTGCCGGAACAACTCGATGCGTTGGTTGCGGCTTATGTTGCTTTTCTGGCGGTTACCAAACCGTGGCATGTGTGTTCCGTTGGAGATCGGCTAGAGGGTCTGATCGTTTTGCCTGTAAAGGAATTAAAAGAAAAATATTAAGCAGAAGGTAAAATTCCCCCCCATGACAACCCAAAATCTTGAAACACGCGCAATTAATACACTTCGTTTTCTTTCTGCAGATGGCGTTCAAAAAGCAAACTCCGGGCACCCGGGTTTGCCAATGGGTGCCGCTGCGATGGCGTATACGATTTGGTCCCGCCATCTGCGACATAATCCAGGCAACCCAAAATGGATGGGACGAGATCGCTTCATTCTTTCGGGTGGGCATGGTTCGATGCTCTTGTACTCTTTGTTACATCTGACAGGGTACGACCTCTCGCTTGATGAACTGAAAAATTTCCGTCAGTGGGGAAGTCTCACACCGGGTCACCCTGAATATGGATTAACCCCCGGTGTTGAAGTGACGACGGGTCCGCTTGGGCAGGGTTTTGCAAATGGCGTGGGCATGGCAATTGCCGCTTCGCATCTCGCCGCCACCTTCAACCAGCGTGGACACGAAATCATTGATCCTTTCATCTATGCCATTGTCACGGATGGTGACCTGATGGAGGGTGTCTCCTCTGAGTCTGCATCGCTGGCGGGGCATTTGTCTCTTGGACGATTGATCTATCTCTATGATGACAATTATATTTCCATTGATGGTTCAACGGACTTGGCTTTCACCGAAGACCGCGCGATGAGATTCCGCGCCTACGGCTGGCAGGTTCTGCGTGTGGAAGACGGCAACGATGTGGTGGCAATTGATAAAGCGATCCAGGAAGCTAAAGCCGAATCGCGACCATCCATCATTATGTGCCGCACCACAATCGGATTTGGCGCGCCGAAGAGACAAGGCACATCCAAAGCACATGGTGAACCGCTTGGCGAGGAAGAACTGAATGCGGCAAAAGACAATCTTGGCTGGCCCAAAGAGCCGCGCTTCTTTATCCCTGATGATGTGTTGGAGTTTTATCGCAAAGCTGTAGAGCGTGGACGTGAACTCGAAGTTGGCTGGAAAATGCGCTTCGAGGCTTACAAGCAGATATATCCTTTGCAAGGCGTAGAGCTGCAACGGCGTTTAAGTGGGGAGTTACCAAATGATTGGACTTCTGTTTTACCAACTTTCCCTGTTGATGCAAAAGGCATGGCAACGCGCGCGGCTTCAGGCAAAACGATCAATGCAATTGCAGCAAAACTCCCTGAGTTGATCGGCGGCTCTGCGGATCTGGCTCCCTCGAACAACACAAAAATTGACGGAAGCCCTGCCTTCCAAAAAGATTCTTATGATGGACGCAACTTCCACTTTGGCGTGCGTGAACATGCGATGGGGTCTGTCATAAATGGCATGGCTGTCTTTGGCGGGGTGATTCCTTATGGCGGCACATTCCTTATCTTTTCAGATTACATGCGGCCTGCGATCCGTCTCGCCGCTTTGTCGCATTATCCATCTATTTTTATTTTCACACACGATAGTGTTGGGCTTGGTGAAGACGGTCCCACACACCAGCCTGTGGAGC
>DATEDD010000110.1:0-3379 GCA_035286565.1 Anaerolineales bacterium | reverse complement strand
AAATTCGCCTCGAAGTAAATATATTAAGAAAGAAGTTCACGTTCAAGGATCTTCTTGTGCTCCAGCCGCCGTCCTCGGCGGCGTTCCCTGGCACCGCCCGCCACTATAGTCCCCGAAGCGAAAGCGAGTGGGAGGGCAGGTGTGCAGGGTAAATCTTGCAGATTGAGCCTGTCGAAATCTTGCGCCGAGGCTTGTACTGAGCTGGCAAGTTGAGCCTGTCGAAGGGCTGTCGAAGTGACGGCGCAAGGAGCAACTTGCCTGAGAGTGTGTTTCTTATAGTCGCTTTAGCCTTCTTAATCTTTGCGCCACAAACCTTTTTGTACACGGATTCGACGGATTGCACGGACAAACGCGGATTTTTAAAAGGTTTATCCGTGCGAATCAGTGAAATCCGTGCCGTCCGTGTACAGCAAGAGTCTTTAAGAAACAGTCTCTGACATGTTTTGCGTGCACACGCTGCATCTGCCCCTTGTCACAAAAATAAACAAAGATATAATAGTGAAAAGATTGTCTGTATATAATCTCACAAGGAGCAATTTCCCATGACCCACATTATCACAAGTTTATGCGTTCGTGACCGCGGTTGTATAGATGTTTGCCCAGTCGAATGCATGATCCCTGGCCTGCCTCTTGAAGAATGGCCGTGGATTTATATCGACCCGGATACCTGTATTGATTGCGGCGCTTGCGTGCCAGAGTGCCCGTATGCCGCCATCTTCCCCGAAGATGAGGTTCCCGCCGCATACACAGCCAAGGGCGGAGAATATATCAGTAAGGTCGGACTCACTGGTCATTTCGAAGGCACCAATCATCATGGCAAACCGATTGTCCTGGAAACCACCAGACAACTTGCGGCTGGCGAAGTTGTAGACCTGACCGCTGACATCAAGCCCAATTATGATTTCTTCAAAGGCGGACCCGGTTACTCTGCGAAAGACAGCGATCAGGGTTTGTAGTTCACGTGTAAATAAAACGGTCAGGTGTTATGCCTGACCGTTTTTGATTCCTACTGGCTCAGCCCGGCATTTAGAAGATTTTCTCCAATGCGTTCCGCCAGAGAGATATTGTTTTCCTCCAGAGCAACAACCAACACCAACGGCGTTCCCCGCCAATCTGGAAGCGTCCCTGCCAGAAGCCAGGTGAAATGGGTATTGCTCACACTTGCCCGCCCTATATGACTCCAAAACGGCTTTCCCTTTTTGATGAACGACAAAGCCGCTTCATTCGCCGCCTCAGCCTGAATCACCTCCACAGGCTGACTCAACGCTGGAAGCACCACCCAACCCTGATCCGGCGTGTTGACCGCCGTGGCAATGCGCGGCGCGGGCAGAATCCCCTGATAACTTATGGAAGCTGCGGCGATGACCGCTTGCAATGGACTGACCCTCAAGTTTTGCAATGAATCGATTTTTTCATCAACCATAACAGGCATATTCAATGTGGGGGCTTGAAATAAGCCGAGCCTTTCATAAAACGCCTGTAATTCAGAATTCGACGGCAGTCTTTCCCCAAATTCCGCCCGGAGCAATGGCAGGAGCGCAGTGCCAATTGGATATAAGCCCTGCGTTGCCCGGTTAAGTAACGGCGAAGAAGAATCCTGTGAAAGCGCCTCCCCTTCTTCGTTTAAATTATTGGGATTGTAAGTCGGATGGGAAGACATCACGAGGATCTCGCCTGTTTCTGCATTCATCAGAATGATCGCGCCTGTATGGTCGCCCAGTAATTGATCTGCCTCTGATTGCAAAGTGACGTCAAGGCTCAGGCGCACATCCAGTCCGGAGGGGGGAGTGCCATAGAGTAATTGGTCTTTCAAAATTACACTTGCAGGGTATCCTTGCAACCCGCGTAAATAACTATCTTGAGCGGCTTCCAACCCTGCCTGGCCGTAAACAGGGTGCGTGTATCCGGTAACAGGTGCAAGGTCGGGATAAAGATAAATACGGTTGTAGGTTCCACTTTGCCCTTCGGTGACGTTAATCGGCTGATTGTTTCTATCCACTAATTCACCGCGTGGAACATAGCGGTCTGCGATTGCACGGCGAGGATTGTCTGTCCGTAAGAGCAGGTCTGGTGCGCGAATGATCGCCCACCAGGCAGTTGTCAATGCACATGCGGCGATTCCAAAGGCGAGCGCGGCGGCAAGGAATGAATACGGTTTTGGATCATGCAAAACAGCGGGTTCTTTGTCTTCGACGTTGCTAATGACGAGCAGTAAAAAAAGCGCAATGAAGGAGGTCAGTAGCGAAGAACCGCCGTAGGAGACAAAGGGCAGGGTTACACCTGTAAGGGGCAACAGCCTGATGTTTCCGCCGATGATAAGCAGGCTTTGAACACCAAGGTACGTTACGATACCTGCCGCGAGGTAACGCCGAAATCCATCTGGCGCGCGCAGGGAGATGATCAAGCCTCGGGCGAGAATCAGCCAGATGGCGGCAAGCAGGCTCAATGTCCCGATCAGACCCGTTTCTTCCGCGATCGCAGAATATATAAAATCAGAAATGGCAACCGGAACGAGCAGCGGACTGCCAATCCCAAGTCCTCTTCCGATTGTGCCGCCATTGGCTATCGCGAGAAGTGACTGCACGATCTGGTAGGAGTTGCCGGATGGGTCTGTCCAGGGGTTTAACCAGCCGACCATGCGGATGTGAATAACATCTATAAAGAAATATCCTAAAAGAAACGCGAACGACAGGAACAGGGCTGCGCTTAATAACACACGTCGTTTGCCTGTTGTTAAAAAAATGATGATCGTAAAGATGGAAATAATAATGGAGGCGGTTCCAAGATCTCGTTGGACGAGCAGGAGCAGAAGTGCAAGACCTGTGACGACCAACGTGGGAACAAGCAGAGGAAATGAGAAAAGGTAAATACTGGCGCGGTCTGCAAGATAAGCGGATAGGTAAATGACCAGCAATAACTTAAGCGGTTCGGATGGTTGAAAATAGACGCCGCAACAACCCAGCCACAAGCGCGGCCCAAACCCAAGCGGGTTTGTGCCAAAGAGCAAAGTCAGTGCGGTGATGAATAAGCCGCCGCTTAGTAATATGTATTTGTATCTTCTTAGGAAAGCGAGATTTTTAAGGGAGGTCAATGCAGTTATAAAAACGATAATGCTCACACCCAGCCAGATCATCTGACGTATCCCAAATGTTTCATCAAGCCGCCAAATGGTGAGCATACCCCACCCGCTGAGCAGGGCCGCGGCTGGTAAAAGATAGGGGTCTCGTTCAGGTAAATATTTAACCGTGGCGCGATGTGCCAGGCTGATTAAGACCCCCCAAATTATGAAGCCAACCCAGTGGGATAGTCTGTAGTCAACATCCCAGCTGCGCTCGCGAACTGCCGGAGAAAGTGTGAAGATGATGGATTGGACGAAGAG
>DATEDD010000109.1:0-3853 GCA_035286565.1 Anaerolineales bacterium | reverse complement strand
AATCACTGTGTTGGCACGGCTCGCAAAACCGAGAATCCCGCGGCCCATTGGAGACTTCATCATCGCAAGCGTATCTGCAAATGAGTCCTTTTTGCCAATCCGCAGCGGACCGACTTTCCCAGAACGAAGACCTGCGATGATCTCGCTTGTCTTTGGATCAATCACATCGCCAAACGCGTTGACCGCGACGATGGCGCCGACAATTACGCCCCCGCCAATGTCCATGCTCGCGGTTCCCACCCCGGACTTCATGGCCAGTTTCATGCCGAACATCTTGCCGACAGATGCGCCTGTGCCAGCGCCGACGTTGCCCTCTGAGGGCGGATCGGACGCAGTAAGATCGCGTGCCGAGGCGGCGGCAAGTGCTCCCATCGCAGAATCAGGCCGAACGTCCGCGCGGCCGAGGTTCAAATCATACAAAATCGCGGAAGGGACGATTGGCACTCTCGCGGCGCCGGCCTTGAATCCGATCTTCTTTTCTTCGAGATAGCGCATCACGCCGCTTGCCGCGTCCAAGCCAAATGCGGAGCCGCCAGCCAAAACGATCCCATGAACTTTCTCGACGAGATTAATGGGATTCAACAGATCGGTCTCGCGCGTACCGGGTGCGCCGCCACGCACATCCACACCGGCGACCGCACCTTTTCGGCAGAGGATGACTGTGCAGCCGGTTAACGCTTCTTCATCCTGCGCGTGTCCAACTTCGATGCCGCGCACATCGGTGATGGCATTGTTTCGTTTCATAGCCTCAAATCATACCAGAATAAAATTTTATCGTTGTACGGTTTTCAATCAGCAAGGTCAAGCGGGGAGGCGACGATCATCGAGCATTTATCACAGGGCAGCGATTACCCTGTCAGTTTCCATTTTCCGTTGAATTATTTCAATATCTTCTTCAAGTAGGAACGCAGTTTTGTAGGGTTGATTCCTCTTAAATCCATTTTCTTCGCGCCGATCAACTCTGCGAAGCGTTTCAGTCCATTGGCGAGGGCATTCGCGAAGGCTTCATCTTTCGGAGCGTCGTCTTCGAGCCAAAAGCCGAGGATATGAAGCGTATTTGTCTTGCGATCCAGTTTCGGGTCAAGCCGCGCCACCAGATCATCGCCGTATAAAATCGGCAGGGTGTAATATCCCCAACGGCGTTGATGGACGGGCTTGTAGACTTCCCATAGATATTCAAAATCAAAAACTTTTTTCGCGCGTCCTCTGGCAGTGACAATTTCCAACGGCGCGAGCAGGGTGACTTCCTCTTCAGTGGTTGGACCTTTCGATTTCCAGGCTTTGGGAATACGCCCCGCTTCCAATTCGGACAGGTGAGGCTGGTCGCTGTTCAAGACGAGGTATCCATCCTTTGAGCCTTCCACGCGCACCCGTGAGGCGACTCCCTGCTCGATGAGGCGTTCCAACAGTTTTTTCGATTCGTCACGAGAAACATCACGATGAATAAAATAAGCAAGGCTGGTACGCCACGTGCTTTCACGCGCCAATCCAAGATATGCTATCGACTTGCGGCTGAAAAAATCTATAGCCTCCGATTCAGGCGCAACATAGTCATATTCGCTGGGCAGGACACGCTCACGCAGATCATAGATGCGGTCAAAGCCTTTGCGGCTTGTGATCATCACCTCGCCGATCATCCATAAATAATAAAGCGCGATGGAGGCTTCTTTACGTCCGCGATAACTCCATGCTTGAACAGCCTCCCCGCCAAAATCACGGTTGCCCAGCGGACCGCGCGTACGCAATTCATTTAATACAAACTTTATCAACTCTGCGGGTGGATGCGTAAATGCTTCATAATGCATACCCCGTTCTTCACGATGTTTCATATGCAAACGCCAATAAGGGAACTCCTGCATTGGATACATGAACAGCCAGCCGCCATAATCAAAAAAGCCGCGTTTTTCATACGCGGCTTGATAAAGATGTCCCAACTTGAAATCCAGCACGCGCCCATATAACGCAATTTCCTGGCTACGCGCAACACTATTCAGAGGGTCAAGTTGCAATCCCTGCATTTGATGGATGGCCTGGGACGTGCCATTTAAGCCCTTGAAACGGCGGCCAGGCCAAAGTCCCTGCTGACCGAGCAGGAAGCGTCGAAATGTAACTTTGGAAATCGTTATCATGGTTGGGAGTTTAAAGTTGAAGGCGTTGCCCTGAGCTTGTCGAAGGGTTGAAGGTTCAAGGTTGAAGAAAGGGTTGGTATAAAAAAGACCGAGGTTGAATCCTCGGTCAATTGTCCATCGTCAATGGTCTGTTAATCATCTTTCAAGGAAGCAATTGCCCTCAGGAGACCGAAAACCAGAACGCCAAGCTTCAACCCTTCACCAGTCGTGATAGCTGATTCGCTTTCGCTCCTTTCGGCGCGGCGGTTAAGCAGCATGGCGGCAATCAGTCCTGTAACTGCGCCGATCAATGCGCCAAAGAAAATTGTCCTGCTTTTATTCATGAGCCACCGATCCTTCGAATGAATGCTTTAATATGTTCAAGCCAGCCATTTAAAGCAATGACGGGCCTGACAGCCAGATCCGCCGCGCGCAGGAGATATGTGCGCGCTTTATACACATAATCTTGAGCAATGCCGGTATAACGAGGCAGAACGCCCAGACCACGAGACATCAGATATATGAAACCGATGAGGATTGCAAGAAATACCAACCCCGCGATAATAATGGGGATAACGATCCAGATCGTGGAAATGGCCGCCCAGCGACCGACGTCCCCGCCAGGCTTAAATGTGGCTATACTGATCAGCACGATCATGCCGATCATCAACAACACGCCAATCATCACAGGTAGAATGACTTGCGTCACCCGCTGTTTGCGGTGTTGTTGATAAGAATAATGCTCGTGGTACGGGAGTTTGGCTTTCACAGGCTATATTTTAGCATGAATTAAAAGAAGTAACAGTCACCTTTAATAAACGGGTGACTGTTACTTCTTTTTTACTGCAACTTATCTTCTGTTTCTTAAAAACGTCGGAACGTCCAGATCGTCGCTATGAATGGTCGGTTGTGAAGCGGATTTCGATTCGGAAGCAGGTTTGTAATCAGCGTTCACATTAACGGATTCATTTAGGCGGGTGAAAGGCGTATTGGAAGCCGAAATGGGCCTGTCGTTCCGCAGGGGGCGTTCCAAAGCGCGGCGCGGGACACCGCTGCGGTCAAACCCAGTTGCGATGACGGTGACGCGAATCTCGTCACCCATTTCCGGGTCAATGACTGCACCGAAGATCATGTTGACATCAGGATGAGCCGTTTCGCGGATAATTGCCGCGGCCTGATTGACCTCAAAGAGGGTCATGTTCGAGCCGCCGGTCATATTGAAGAGCACGCCGCGCGCGCCATCAATGGTGATATCCAACAGTTGACTTGAGATGGCTTGTTCGGCCGCTTGTTTGGCGCGTTCATCACCGGAGCCGCGACCCACTGCCATAAGCGCCGCGCCGCCTTCAGACATAATGGTACGCACATCGGCAAAATCGAGGTTGATCAAACCAGGGATGGTGATCAACTCGGAGATGCCTTGAATACCTTGATGCAGAACTTCATCTGCCATGCGGAAAGCAGCCTGCAGGGATGATTTTTTATCAGCCAGCTGAAGCAAGCGGTCATTCGGGATGGAAATGAGGGTGTGCGCGTGTTCCTTCAATTTTGTCACGCCCGATTCAGCAGATTGTGAGCGCTTGCCGCCTTCAAATGTAAAGGGACGTGTGACCACGCCAATGGTGAGGGCGCCACATTCCTTGGCAACTTGCGCAACAACAGGAGCCGCGCCTGTACCGGTGCCGCCGCCCATACCCGCTGTGACGAAAACCATATCCGCGCCTTTAAGCACGTTGTACAGTTCG
>DATEDD010000108.1:0-2802 GCA_035286565.1 Anaerolineales bacterium | reverse complement strand
AATCTTTTCCACTGCAATCCAATACTCTGGTTCGGATGTGAACTGGTCGCAGGCAATGATCGCCCATTTGTTTAAGTCTACGCCTGCTTTGGGTAAATAAACCTTTGGAATTTGAATGCCAATATCGCTAATGATTTTCATGTACACCTCTTAAATAATATCATGTCGTTGCGAGGGCGCTCTTGCTCCACATGTTTTCGCGGCCCGAAGCAATCCCGTGTTTAACGAGAGATTGCTTCGACGTAAGAGCGACGTCTCGCAATGACATAAGAAATTTACTTACCGTTCTTTGCAAATGCGATCAACTTATGAGCCACTTCTGCGCCGACGCGTGCCTGCGCTTCTTTTGTGGCGGCGCCGATGTGCGGCGAGCCGATGACATGATTCAGTTTAAGTAATTTCCAGTCGGTGGGGGGTTCCTCGTTGAAGACATCCAATGCCGCGCCGGCGACTTTGCCGCTGGTCAGTGCTTCGTATAATGCATTCTCATCAACGATGCCGCCGCGCGCGCAGTTGACGATGCGGACGCCATTCTTCATTTTGGCGAACTGCTCCACACCGATCATACCCGCTGACTCTTTCGTCTTCGGCAGGTGCAGGCTGATGTAGTCAGATTGGGCCAGCAATTCATCCAGTGTGACTAATTTTATTCCATCCAATTCCTTTACGTAGGGGTCATAGGCCATGACGGTCATGCCCATTACGGTTGCGCGTTTTGCAACTTCCCTGCCGATATTCCCCACACCGAGCAGACCGAGAGTCTTTCCGCCGATCTCATCGCCATTAAAACTCTTCTTGTCCCATTTTTCGGTTTTGACAGATGCAGTCGCCTGATAAAGAGAGCGGGCCATCATGATCATATAGCCAATGGCCAATTCTGCCACGGACGCGGAATTTGCCAGCGGTGTATTCATCACTACAATGCCCTTTGACCTGGCGTACTCATAATCGATGGTATCAAGACCCGCTCCGCCGCGCACGATCACTTTCAGGTTGGGGCAAACATCAATCAGCGGCTGGCGCACTTTGGTGCGCGAACGGACAACCATGCCATCGTAGTCGGGCAGAACGTTTGTGAGTTCTTCGGGAGTAATATCATCGCGCACGTCCACCGTGAGACCTGCGGCGCGCATTTGTTCGATATATTCAGTTTCAGTTTTGTCGCAAATTAGAACTTTCATCGAAATTCTCCTTAATTGGGATTGGATATTAATAACAGGAATCCAACCGAGGAATCGGCTGAATTCCTGTTTGGGAAGGCAGTATTAACACGCCTGTCATTCTAACAACGAGAAAAATCTTTGTCAACGATACGCCGAAGGCGAGCAGTATGGATTCGAGTAAAATGTTCTTGTGGATTTGTCCGACAAAAAGATATAATGAAGAAAATGTAAAACGAAGCAGAATCAGCTCAACGGTTAGGAATGAACCGTAAATAATAATCATAAAACAGGAGTCGCAATCAATGTCTGATATTAAACGAGCCCATAATTTCAATCCCGGTCCCGGCGTCTTACCGTTGGAAGTTTTGCAGGAAGCCCAGGCAGAGTTGTTGAATTTCAAGGGAACGGGTATGTCTGTGATGGAGATCAGCCACCGCTCGAAGGAGTTTGAGGTTGTCATCCAGACCGCCGAAGCGGATTTGCGCGAACTGCTTAACATTCCCGCCAACTATAAGGTGATGTTCCTGCAAGGCGGCGCAACCCTGCAATTTACGATGCTGCCAATAAACCTGCGCCCCGCCGGCGCTTCGGCTGATTACATTGTGACTGGCACATGGAGCAAGACTGCCATCAAGGAAGCCAAAAAACTTGGCATAGCCCGCGCCGGCGCCAACACCGAAGCGGAGGGATTCAACTCCATCCCTGCCAGCCTTGATCTTGACCCGCAGGCCGCATACCTGCACTTTACATCCAATGAGACCATTCACGGCGTTGAGTATTTCAATGAGCCGATACCTCCTGCGGGTGTGCCGTTGGTTTGTGACGGATCATCCGATTTCATCAGCCGCCCAATTGACATTACAAAATATGCATTGCTTTATGCGGGCGCGCAAAAGAATGCGGGACCCTCCGGCGTAACAGTTGTCGTTATCCGCGATGACATGCTCGAACGTGTGCCTGAAAACCTGCCCGTAATGCTGGATTACAAAACATTAGCCGCCAGTGGCTCAATGCACAATACACCGCCGTCCTTTGCCATTTATATTGTCGGATTGGTCTTCAAGTGGGCGAAGAAACTTGGCGGGCTTGGGGCTGTTGAAAAAAATAATCGCGCCAAAGCGGACCTGGTTTACAAAGCCATTGACCAAAGCGGCGGCTTTTATCGCGGACATGCCAAGCCCGAAGCCCGCTCACTCATGAACATTCCCTTCCACCTGCCCAGCGAAGAACTCGAAGAGACCTTCGCGAAGGAAGCGAAGAAGGAAAACTTGATCGGGCTAAAAGGCCATCGGTCTGTAGGAGGCATGCGCGCCTCCATTTACAACGCCATGGATCTCGCAGGCACGCAGGAATTGGTTAAGTTTATGAAGGAGTTCCAGAAGAAGAATGGGTAGGGGCAGTGAGATGTGAAAAGAAAAAAGTAATCAGTAAGTAGTAATCAGAAGACCTCCGAGCCCTTTGGGGGAATTCGGAGGTCTTTTTTAACGGTTTCCGTAATCGTGCCTGCATAAAAACGGGGACACTGCCTGAGCGTAGTATAAGCCCAATTTAGCGGGGCGCAGAAATTCGCAGAGCTGTTTTTTTTATAGATGGGGGAGTTCTGGTTATGTTATACTCGTTTTACTTCATCAAAAGGCAT
>DATEDD010000107.1:0-2995 GCA_035286565.1 Anaerolineales bacterium | reverse complement strand
TTACTGGCCGATGATCGCCGGGAAAACCGCCGCCCTGCTCTCGGCCTGCTGCCACATTGGCTCCATTTTAGGTGGCGTTGACGAAAGCAAGCAGGATGCTTATCGTTCTTTTGGGCACGCGCTGGGCATGGCTTTCCAGGTGCAAGACGATATCCTGGGTATCTGGGGCGACGAGGCCATTACGGGTAAATCAGCAGCCAGCGATCTCCTGGAAGGCAAAAAGTCCCTGCCAGTTTTACACGGGTTGAGCAAAGGTGGTAAATTCGCCGGGCGCTGGACCAAAGGGCCAATTCATCCAGATGAGGTTGAGGAACTTGCTCAAGTGCTCGCCAGAGAAGGCTCTTATGAATACACGCACAGTATGTCCCGTCAAATGACCACAATGGCCTTAGACAGCTTAAGAGAAGCAGATCCGCAGGGGGAGGCTGGCGAGGCGCTGATGGAGTTGGCAAACAAGCTCATTAAACGGGAGCAGTAACCGATCCAGTCTGAGGGGAGAGGTCATTAATCAGTAATCCTATTCGCATTAGGCTTGACACAGTCTAAGCCGATGGCTATAATCCCAAAGTCTTTGGACCAAGTTGCGGGTGTCGCCAAGTGGTAAGGCAGTAGCTTCCCAAGCTACTATCCGTGGGTTCGAATCCCATCACCCGCTCTCATATATGCCCCGTATAGGGTACACGGTTTCTTGCGAAACCGTGTTTTTGTTTAATCACTCATTTGCAAGTTTTTTGCAAGGGTGCTGTTATGAACACAAAAATTCTATGCAAGTAAAATCAAAATCGGAGAAACAATCTATGTCAAACTCAACCACAATTCTATATGTTGAAGACAACCTTGATAATCGGACTCTTGTACGCAGGGTATTGACAGCCGAGGGCTATACCATTATCGAGGCTGTCAATGCCATGCAAGCCCTCGAAATCCTGAGAAATACAAAACCAGGCCTGATTTTGATGGACATAAATATGCCAGACATAGACGGATATACGCTTACCACACAGATTAAAGGAATACCTGGTCTAAGATCAATTCCCATCATTGCTCTGACAGCCAACGTTATGCGAGGCGACCGCGAACGCTCTCTGGAGGCAGGATGTGATGGATATATCCAAAAACCAATCGATATCGATGCGCTATCGGAACAGATTGAGCGTTTTTTAAGGAGTTGAGATGGCAAATACTGGCTTGAATTCTACGGATACGCAGACAAAGAAAGTTGCTATCCCAAAAGATACAACTGTACTAGTTGTAGAAGATAATGTTTCAAATTTTGTGCTGATCGCGCGTATGTTAGGCTATTTGGGAATCCATTGCGAGTGGAAGACATCAGGGTACGAGGTTGTTGAGTATGCAGATACGCTACCTCGTCTGGACCTGATTTTGATGGATATCCGCCTTCCTTATGAAGATGGCTATGGGGCTTTGAAAAAAATTCGAGCCTCCGACCATTTGAAATCTATCCCGATTGTAGCAGTGACCGCTGAAGCTAGCGATGAACAAATTGCCAAAGCACGTACTGCCGGGTTTGATGGATTTTTAGGAAAGCCGCTTGATCCGGATCGCTTCCCGGAACAAATACGTCGAATTCTGAGCGGGGATCCTGTCTGGGAATTATGCTAATTAATCATGTCGACTGATATCTTGAAATCTACCTTAACGACTCTCGCAGAGACACTTACGGGAATAACAGCGCTGCCAACTGCAATATTCGTTGTCGAAAAAGAAACGCTTACCCTCCTGGCTGTGTCAAACCTTGGAAAAGATTTAAATCAGGCGGATTTGCCTAAACAAATCCTGGTCAAAACAGATCAACTCGAAGAGATTTTATCAAGTAGTGAGAAGATAATTAGTATTACAAAAGATACAACAAATTCGCAATTGATTGATTTTGCATCACTTTTAGAGTTTGAAAAAGTGGCATTTTTACCGATACCGGATGATACAGGCATGCAAGGGCTGGTGATTGTTGGCAGCCATGATGGGCTCTTGAACGAAGAATCCGTTCAGCCAATGATGAACTTAAATCGGCTAGCTTCTACTGTGGTTAGACAAGCCGCGATAATTGAAAAGTCAGAAAAGTGTATTAGAGAAACAGAGACACTTACTGCGATTACGAATGCAATTAAAACGCCGTGGAATACCACTGCGTTTTTTGAAGCCATATATGAGCAAATTAAACTGAACATTGGTCATTACGCATTTGCTAGCGCTTTATATGATGAAAAAACATCATCAATTAACCTTCCTTACATATTCGAAGACGGCAGTATAAGAACAGTTAATGCATTCCCGCTTGGGGAAGGCTTAACCTCCATTTTGATCCGAACGAAACAGCCATTGCTTTTGAATGAAAATGTTCAAGAACAAGCTGAATCTCTAGGCGCCAAGATCGACGGAAAACCCGCGAAATCCTGGATGGGAACACCACTTGTCATCGACAACCAGGCAATAGGAGCGCTCATTGTCCAGGACCTTGAAAATGAAGGCGCATTTTCCGAAGATCAATTAGAGTACCTTTGCATGCTCGCAAATCAAGTCGGCAGAATCCTCTTCAATGCACGCATTCTGGATGAAGCCCAAAGTCAAATCAATAAACTTCAAACTGCGACTGAAATCGCACGAGATATAAGCAGCGCTCTAAACTTAGATGAGTTGTTGCTAAAAGCGATCAATTTAATTCGCGATCGCTTTAGTTTCTATCATGTTTCTCTTTTCCTTATTGACCCCGGGGAACATAATGCAGTCATCCGCGAAGCCACAGGCGATGCTGGAGCTCAATTAAAGCGCATCGGCCACAAGCTTGCTGTTGGTTCAAAATCAATTGTCGGATTTGTGGCGGGAAAAGGGGAACCCCTGGTTGTCAATGATATCCAAAAAGATGCGACTCATTTACCCAACCCGATGCTCCCCGATACAAGAGCAGAAGCAGCGCTTCCATTGAAAATTGGAGAGCGGATTCTTGGTGTACTCGACGTACAAAGCACAGTTCCTT
>DATEDD010000106.1:0-3184 GCA_035286565.1 Anaerolineales bacterium | reverse complement strand
CGGACAAGTTTCCTGCGAGCCTGTAGGAGGGCAAAAACAATGCAATCCAGCACAGCAAAAAAACGATTGCCGCCATCCAGAAATCGATATTACTGAAGCCCTTGCGCTTGAAAATAACATCCCAAAGGTGTTGGGACTGTTCAGGTTGTTGAACCAGTTTCACGGTCAGGGCAAGAAGCGCTGCGGCAAGCATGAAAAGTCCCGCGCCCAGCAGAATCCTTTCCAGCGAATATCCTAGAAGAACCACATTTTTCGGGTCCGACGGCGAATTCAGGCTGATAAAAAGCGTGAGCAATGTCCCCAACGTCAGGAATCCGCCATAGATGGGCAATCGAAAAACAGCAAACTTACGCACCTTTGTTTCCTCGGGATGTGTCATCCAGGGTTGGTTTTCGTTCCAGCCACAGCAAAAATGCGAAACCAAACAATATGATGAAGAAAAAGAAAACTAATGCAATCCATGGATGCAGGTAAAGGGTCAGGAATGCGATCAAACTGATCAGCAATGCCGCCAAATGGACAGCCAGGACGGCATGGTTCGGCGAAAAGCCCAGGGCAATGAGGCGATGATAGGTGTGGTCCTGCCTGCCGCTGCCGACTGTCTGCCTTCTTTTTAGGCGGGATAACACAACAAGCGCTGTGTCAAAGATCGGAATGCCTAAAAGCAGGATAGGAACGATCCAGGAAGATTCGGGACTGCGGTTGAGAGGGCTGTACATCATGCCAAAGGAGGCAAGTAAAAAACCAATGGTCTGCGCGCCGGAATCGCCGAGAAAGAATTTGGCGGCAATTTTATTCCAGAAGTACAACCCCACACTGCTCCCCAACAAAACTGCCGACCAAAACGACAAGATGGGTTGATCTGCCAGCCTGGTGGCACCCCAAAAACAGGCGGAGGCAATGACCCCAAGCCCGGCGACAATGCCGTCCATGCTGTCTATCATGTTCAGGGCATTGGTAATTCCAATCAGCCATAACAGGGTAATCAGGATATTCAACAACTGGGCGATCTGCGGGGATATTTGCCCTGCAATAGACAGGACGGTCATGAAATGCACCTGCACACCAAACGCGATCAAAAAGCATGAGGCGATCAATTGACCAATTAACTTTGGACCGGCAGACAGCCCTTTGCGGTCATCCCAAAGGCCGAAGAGGAAGATAACACCAGCGCCACCCAGCACCACGAGTATCTCGCGGCTCACCCATGAACGGAAAAGGAGCGCCATAACAGCCAGTGTGGCAATCAACAAAATCCCTCCCGCCAGCAGAGTGGGACGGGCATGGATTTTGTGGGGGGCGGAGCCGGGGATATCCATGAGATCGAGGCGTCTTGCCAAAAGCATGGCGGGATACCCGAATCCGATACTGACGAGGATACTTAACAACATTGAAAAAAGGGGACTGATCATGAAATCCATTTCGTGAGTGAGGTGCGCAATCTGCTCAATAGTTTATCAGAATCCATAAAAATCCACGAAGGGAGGCGAAGAATTCTTATTCCGTTCCCCGCCGTAATGCTTCAGGATGGTTTGCGTGTGCCGACGATCTTTTTGCGGCTGAAGAATACCGCCGCCAGGTTGAGAACCATTTTGACGAACATGACAAAATAGTAAAAGGGGTGGAACCAGAACGGATAATCCCTTGCCAGGTTCTTGCGGTAATACAAATAATACGAACGATGCCATTGATAAATCCCAAAATACGGATTCACGCCCGATCCCCCCCTGCCCCCAAAATGAATGACCTGCGCTGTCGGCACGTAATACACCCTCCAGCCTGCCTTGCGGGCTTGCAGACAATAGTCGGTATCCTCCTGGTAGGCAAAATATTGTTCATCCAGATATCCAATTTGTCCCACCACCTCGCCGCGGATCAGCATACAGGAACCGGATATTGCCTTGACATCGTTCACTGCATGATTGTCAATGTGATTTAGCAGGTAACCGGTAAAACGATGATCTTTAGGAAACAGCCTCGCTAATCCTGCAAAATAGGAAAAGACCTCCCATGGCCGGGCTTCTCCACGCCGCGATTGAAATTGGATCGAGCCGTCACGGTTCAATACTTTCGGGCCGCATATTCCAACCGCGGGGTTTTCCTCCATAAATTGAACCAGGCTGTGCAAGGCACGAGGCAGTACGATGGAATCCGGGTTTAATAAAACATAATAACGGGAATCCAACACCTTCAGACCCTGGTTGACTGCGCGAGAGAAGCCAAAATTCTCGTTATTAAGGATCAACTTTACGGTTGGGAATTTGAGGCGAATCGATTCGACTGTACCATCCTGCGAGGCGTTATCCACCACAACGATGTCCAGATCAAGATCTGGGGTTTGGTCAAAAAGCGAGTTCAGGCAATCAAGAATAACGTCCTTTGAAAAACGGGTGACAATGCAAACGCCTAGTTGATTCATGCCGCTCTATTCCGCTTAATATATTCCTGATATGGCTCTAAGATCCCTGTCGACATTACTTTAAGCAAATCTCCCGCCCGAATTTTCACATTTTTTTGGATTATTTTTCTTTTTCTCAACGCAATTGGCAAACCCCGCATTGCATCAAAAATCGCTTTAATAATAACCTGTCCCTGGCCTCGAATGGTTAAATAGATAACAAAGAAAAATAGTGTGCCGATATGAAGTGGCAGGAAAAGCCAAAATAGCGGGGCGGGCATGTTTTTTATAAATGTCCAGATTAAATTTCGATAGCCATAATAGACAGAATAATCGCTTCTTTTCCCAGTGCTGGCGGATCCGACATGCTGAACAACTGCTTCTGGAATATACAGGCATTTTTCCCCGCTCAAGCGCAAGCGAAAACTCAGATCAACATCTTCAAAATAGGAAAAGTAATCTTCATCAAAACCGCCAACCTTTATGAAATCATCCAGTGAGTATAACGCCGCCGCCGCGCAAACGCTGAAAACTTCGCAAGATTGGATGCCATATTTGCTGGCAGGGCGATTATAGTTTTGCCGCCACGCAAGCCCGCTGACATGATAGGAATCACCAGTTCCGTCCAACAGTTCAGGAGTATTGGCTTGAATTTGACGAGATGCAAAGAACGTAAACTCTGGGTTGTGATCTGCAGCTCGTACCAATTGTTCAAGCCAGTCAGGTTCGGGGAAAGCGTCTGCGTTGAGCAGGGCCAGCCATTTTCCATGCGCGAGGCGGTCGCCG
>DATEDD010000105.1:0-4843 GCA_035286565.1 Anaerolineales bacterium | reverse complement strand
CTTCACGTAGAAGGAGCGATTCAGGGTAATGTGATTGCCGAAAACGATGGCAGGTCGCTGCTATCACTCAACGAACATGGAAGAATTGAAGGAGAAGTAAGCGTTCCCTATGTTGTTATCAATGGGACTGTGATTGGTGATGTGCATGGCGGCGAGCATGTGGAACTTTCTTCAAAAGCCAGAGTAACGGGAAACGTGTATTATAACCTTATTGAGATGGCAATAGGCGCTGAAGTCAATGGTAAGTTGGTTCATAACCCGGCAATAGAGGGTGAATCTTCGTTAGTTAATCCTGTGCACCCATTGGAGGCAGATTGAATACCTGAGTTAAACGCTTGGTTTTACCCTTGGTTTAACGTTATAATCCTCCATGTCAGATTCATTACACCGTGGTGAAATATATGCAAGAAGCTGAAGTCATTGAACAAGTTGCCGATCCTCTGGTTTTCACGGAATCCGCGGCAACTAAGGTGAGATCATTGATAAAAGATGAGGGTAATGATGCCCTAATGCTCAGGGTATTTATTTCCGGTGGTGGTTGCTCGGGGTTTCAGTACGGATTTACGTTCGACGAGAATATCACGGATGGTGATACGGTAGTTGAGAAACATGGAGTTCGGCTTCTCATTGACCCCATGAGCATACAGTACCTGAGCGGCGCTGAGATCGATTACTCAGAAGGTCTGGAAGGAGCCCAATTCATTATCAGAAATCCCAATGCCACAACAACTTGCGGTTGCGGGTCATCCTTCTCAGCCTGAGCCGTTTCTAAACTGCTGGTCCCATGCGACCGAATACAACGGTTAAGTTTGTGTATTACCTATAACCGGAGACGATCGGTAGACCCCCCCCAGCAGGACAGGGTGACGTGCGCCCGTAGCTGAAGGCAGATTCCCTGGTTTACACTCGAGTCGCTGTTTGGCCAGCCAGGCAAAAGTCATCGCTTCTATGGCATCAGGATTGTAACCTTTTTCTGTCGTGGTCCCAAGATGAATGTCCGGAAATGCGTTCTGGAGGTTGTTCAATAGAGTCCGGTTTCTGGCACCACCCCCACATAAAATGATTTCCATTGTTTTCGGGGCAAAACGCCGGATTGCCTCAGCAATGTTGCCAATCGTAAGCCGGAACAGTGTAGCCATGATATCGGAGGGCTGTAAATGTTCACCCCGTCGCAGCAACATAGCCTGTACCCAAGCCAAGTTGAAAAAATCACGGCCTGTGCTTTTCGGTGGTTGTCTACGGAAGTAAGGATCAGCGAGAAATAATTCCAAAAGTTCTTTGTCGGGATTTCCTCCAGACGCCCAGGCGCTATTCTCATCCATGTCTGTTCCATTATGTAGACGGTTCCAGTCATCTAGAAGTCCATTACCCGGGCCAGTGTCAAATCCGGTTACTGGGCTACTTTCATCAGCAGCTAACACAGTGATGTTCGCGATGCCTCCAATGTTTAGGACCACACGATCCGTACGGAAGTCACGGAACAGAAACTCATGAAAGGCAGGAGCGAGTGGCGCTCCTTGACCGCCGGCGGCCATATCCATACGTCTAAAATCGCTAACCGTCGTTATGCCTGACTTAGAGGCGATGATGTTGGGATCGCCTATCTGCATTGTTGCAGGGTAATCGTTATCCGGTAGGTGCAGTATTGTCTGACCATGACAGCCTATAGCGTTGATCATGCTAGGTTCCAAGCCAGACTTTTTCAAAATGGCGCACGCGGCGTCGGCAAACAGATTTCCGAGTAGGGTATCATACTTACTGACTTCGCCCAGGGGAGAGCTTACACAAAGGTTCCTGATGCCCCGTCGTAACTCAGGACCGATGGGAAATTCTTCGTACTTGATTAGTTTTGTGGAATCGTCATTGAAATGCACCAGCGCTGTGTCGATCGCGTCCATACTGGTTCCCGACATGAGGCCGATGTAAAACATTACGAGTCCGTCGGTCTAGCGCACCGATGTAGTTTGGGTTTCCCGGTTTTTCAATGCCAGCAGCAATTGGCTCTGGTCCAAAGCATCATTTTCGGCAGTAGCTGTCGGCGAGGGTGAATTCAGTCTTGCCAACAGAGCGCCTGTCTGCGTCTGGAAGTGTTCTTTATTATTGTCAGGTATCTGCAAAGCCTTGGGCAGTTCCACAGTCAATGGGTTGCGATGTACACCGTTTACGCGGAACTCATAATGCAAGTGCGGACCACTCGCCAATCCGGTTTGCCCCACATAACCGATGATATCACCCTGGCGTACATGTTTAGTCCGAACTATGCCCTTTGCGAAGTGTGACAGATGGGCGTACAAAGTCTCATACATACCCCCATGACGTAGTACGACTGCATTACCATATCCGCCGTTCCTGCCCGCCGATAGAACCGTACCATCTCCTGTAGCCTTTATCGGCGTACCTGTCGGCGCGGCATAATCCACCCCCTTGTGTGCGCGGATCATGTTGAGTATTGGATGTCTTCGATTCGGATTGAACTGGGAACTGATCCGGTCGAATTTCAACGGTGTCCGCAGGAAGGCCTTGCGCATGCTGAATCCCAGTTCATTATAGAACCCGGTTTCACCTTCCGGACTGGTATAGCGCACGGCGCGGTAAGGCTTGCCCCGGTTAGTGAATTCCGCTACGAGTATATTCCCGTCACGTACTTTGACGCCTTCCAGGTACTGTTCTTCATAGAGGACCCGAAAGTGATCGCCAGCACGTATCTCCAGCGCGAAATCGATATCCCACCCATAGATGGCAACCAGTCGCATGATGAGATTGTCAGAGAGCCCGGCCTCTTGTCCAGCGAGAAACAATGAATCTTCGATTACCCCATGGACGTCTCGTATTGCAGTGGAAAGCTCGGTCTTGATCAGCTGGCCTGAGTATCCATTCTCGTTCTGCTCAAAGAGCAAAGTAGTGCCCGGTTCCGGTTCAAAACGGAGGGAGATCAGTTGATCATGTTCGATCAAATAGTCAATTTCTTCGCCTGGCAACAGACGCTTGAGTTTTTCAGCATGTTCTCCAGCAGACATGATCGCATGCAGCACAACCGGGGATTGATTGATACGCTTGAAGATCAGTGACATGTTGTCGCCCTGTTGCACTACAATGGTTCGCCATGGAATAGTTTCAGTATCTTCATCCCCTGCGATGAATTCCTTTGGTGGAGGCGTTCTCTCCATTGATGCAGTCAAAATTCTATCTGTGAGAATGGGCAGTGAGTGCTCCGTGCCATTAACCTCTGTCTGACGAGGACCATCGGTACTCTCGATCACTGGGTAAACCCAGCCGAAGCTTATCCATGCTGTCAGCAGGATAAAACCTGATAACAGAGGCATAGCATGAATTGAGGCGGGGAACCCCTGCGTCTGTTCACGAGCGTGTAACAGGGAATCTACAGGCTTATAGTCTTTTTGTATGTTTTTTCTGTAACTCACAGTGAATGCTGGATTATTTTTCGGGAACGATAGCTTGAGACAGTAATGCAGTCAATCAAACTTGCTTCTCCAGCGTAGATCTGGTCTGTGGTAAGCTATAAAGGATATCAACCATGGTTGCTTAAATGACACATAATACAGAAACGTGGGATCTGATTAGGCGGGGTACCGATGAGATACTACTTGAAACTGATCTTGAGAAAAAATTAAATAAAAACATACCGTTAAGGGTCAAAGCAGGTTTTGACCCCACTGCCCCAGATCTGCATCTTGGCCACACAGTCTTGATCAATAAGTTACGTCACTTTCAGGATTTAGGTCACCATATCATGTTTCTCATCGGAGATTTCACCGGTCTCATCGGTGATCCCTCGGGTCGCAATATTACTCGGAAGCCCCTAAGCCGGGAGGAAATCGATGCCAATGCCAGGACTTACCAGGAACAGGTTTTCAAGATACTGGACCCGGACCGGACCGAGATCTGCTTCAACTCAAGTTGGGGTATGGAATTAGGCTCAGTCGGCATGATCAGACTGGCCTCCCGTTATACCGTTGCCAGGATGCTGGAACGTGATGATTTCAAGAAACGCTTTGCAGCCAATGAGCCAATCTCCATCCATGAATTTCTTTACCCCTTGATGCAGGGGTATGATTCTGTGGCGATGCGTGCGGACGTGGAATTGGGGGGTACGGATCAGAAATTTAACTTGTTGGTGGGGCGTGAATTGCAGAAGGAAGATGGACAGGAACCCCAGGTAATCATCACCATGCCCATCCTTGAGGGCTTGGATGGCGTGCAGAAGATGTCAAAGTCACTCGGTAATTACATAGCCATAAATGAAAAGCCAGGAGAGATGTTCGGCAAGCTTATGTCTGTTTCCGATGCTCTGATGTGGCGTTATTTTGAATTGCTGAGTTTTCTCTCCATGCACGAGATAGGAGGGCTCCGAAAATCAGTGGTGGAGGGAGCGAATCCACGGGATATCAAAATGATGCTGGCAACAGAGATAGTTACCAGGTTTCATGGCAAGAAAGCCGCAGGTACTGCCCAGGAGGACTTTATCAATCGTTTCCGGCTTGGGAATCTACCCGAAGATGTCCCAGAGTCGATGATTGTCTGCGATGGCACCTTATGGATTGCAAAAATCCTGAAGCAGGTGGGATTGACCGGTAGCACCAGCGAAGCAGTCAAGATGGTGGAATCCGGTGCGGTCCGTATTGATGGGATCAGAATCACAGACCGGGATACGCATCTGGAAACGGGTTCAAGTTATATCATTGCTGTGGGTAAACGACGGGTTGCCAGGGTCAGTCTGCAAAAACCACATTGAGCCGGTTGATTATCATAAATGGTTGACTAGATCCGGCAACCAATTGAAAACAGTGTAAATAATAATTTTTGAGTTGTTTGGCAGGCATGC
>DATEDD010000104.1:0-2681 GCA_035286565.1 Anaerolineales bacterium | reverse complement strand
TTTCACGCGGTGACGATTCTGGTACCCATAAAAAAGAATTGGATATGTGGAGCAAAGCCGAGCTTAACCCGAATGGACAAGGCTGGTATCTTGAATCGGGTCAGGGCATGGGCGCAACATTGACCATTGCATCAGAGAAGGAAGCTTACACGATTACGGATCGAGGTACTTTCCTGGCTCAACAAGAAAATCTTGACCTGCTTATCCTTCTCGAAGGCGACCCACCTTTGCTAAATCCATATCATGTCATCACAGTCAACCCACAAAAATGGCCGAATATAAATTATGATGGCGCGCTCGCTTTTTATAAATTTATTACCACACCGGAAATACAAAAGGTCATCAGTGAGTTTGGCATGATGGAATATGGACAGCCCCTGTTTTTCCCAGACGCACCGTAAATAAAACATACTCAATTAATAAAGTACACATGCTTGCATGTGTACTTTATTGCAAGTGTTTACCTGATTAATTATTTCACTGTATACTTCACACATGGAAATTTTCCAGATCACGGTTCTCTCCTTACAAGTCTCAACTTTTGCAACCCTCATCAGCATGTTGATCGGTTTGCCGCTCGGCAGTTGGCTTGCGCTTGGAAATTTTCGCGGACGTTCATTTATCTTGAGCATCATCAACACCGGCATGGCATTGCCGCCAGTGGTGGTGGGTCTGGTAGTGGCCATGTCTTTGTGGCGAAGCGGACCTCTCGGTGGTTTACAGTTGATCTACACGCCTTGGGCCATCGTCATCGCTCAAACTGTCATCGCCGCGCCAGTGGTGACGGGTCTCACCGCTGCCGCACTGGAATCATTGGATGCGCGACTTCAACAACAATTGCTGGGACTCGGCGCTTCACGCCTACAGGTGGCCTGGTACCTGTGGCGCGAGGCGCGCTTGCCACTTTTAGCGGCCTTGATGGCTGGTTTTGGTTCTGTCATTTCGGAAGTGGGCGCATCCATGATGGTGGGCGGGAACATTCGAGGGCAAACGCGTGTATTGACCACTGCCATTGTCCTTGAAACCTCCAAAGGTGAATTTGACAACGCGCTCGCGCTCTCTGCTTTATTGCTCATCCTGACTTATCTCATCAATCTTGGGCTGACGACCATTCAACAAAGAGGAGTCAAAAAATGATTTCGATCAAAGACCTCCTCGTCCAACGCAATGGAAATGATGCATTAAAGATCGCAGGGCTCGAAATCAAACCTGGAGAAACTCTCGCTGTCGTCGGTCCGAATGGCGCGGGGAAAAGCACACTCCTGCTGGCGCTGGCGCATTTGCTCAAGCCTGTGCGCGGCGAGATCACATTCCATGGAAAGCTTCTCAAAGAGTGGAATGAAATTGAATATCGAAGAAAGATTGCCTTTGTCTTTCAAGATCCGCTGCTCTTGGATATGTCCGTTCGGGAGAACATTGCGCTTGGGTTGAAATTCCGCAAGGCAAATAAAGATGTGATTAAGACGCAAGTCATTAGGTGGGCAAAAGCCATGGGCGTGGATCATCTGCTCGGACGGCGGGCAGGCCTGCTGTCGGGCGGCGAGGCGCAGAGAGTCAGCCTGGCGCGGGCATTTGTCCTCGATCCCGAATTGTTGTTAATGGATGAACCCTTCTCGGCTGTCGATCCCCCGACTCGCACGCAATTGTTGAAAGACCTGTCAAAACTTTTGGCCCACGATCATCGCACAACCATCTTTGTGACGCATAACTTAAAAGAAGCCGCGCAAATGGGCGACCGTGTGGCGGTTGTGATCGGCGGTGAACTAAAGCAGGTGGACACGCCCAAGAAAATTAAAGCGAGTCCGGTGGATAAAAGTGTGAGGGATTTTTTGAAGGAGTTTTAACAGATTCAATCAAGACTGCGCCATTCTCGTAACGCCGAATATGCAACGGTCAAGGCAAATACAGACAGCAGGCTCCCCAGCCAATACGGCGCGGAAAAAGCGATCACTTCAAATGAAATGCCGGCAAGTGTGGGTCCAATGATGTTGGTTAGGCTCAAAAGGGTTTGCGTGCCGCCCATCAAACGTCCCTGCCCGCTTTCAGAGACTCGCAATGAAACCAGCGCAGTCAATGATGGAATGCTCATGCCCGTGCCAAGCGCAATGATTGTCACGGCGGGATATAACATCCAGGACTCGCGCACAAGCGCCATACCTGCCAAACCAATTGCCATCAATGTCAGGCCGAAAAGTGCCAGGCGGCGTTCGCCAAAGCGCGGCTGAAGTTTGCCAAATAAAAATCCTTGAATAAACACGGCGCAGATGCCAACATAAAGATAGAAGATTCCGTTCTGTGATGGCGTCCAATGAAAGCGATAATTGGAATAAAGCGGGAAGTTGGACTGCAAGCCTGCAAAGGCGAGGTTAAGAAAAAAGAGAGCCACTAGAAATTTTTGGATGTTTGCCTGACGAAAGAGATTTGTAAATTGTTTTCCCCAGTTGAACATCTGCGAAACAGGTTTGATCTCACGTTTTTCAAGCGGAAGTGATTCGGGCAATACAAAAAATCCGAAGACCACATTGCTCAACGCAATCGCAGAAGCCGTGAAAGCAGGGAGGTATAAACCGTAGCGGCTTAATATTCCACCCAACGCAGGCCCTGCCATTAATCCCAAGCCAAACGCCGCGCCGACCATGCCCATGCTTCGCGCACGGTTCTCGGTGGTGGTCACATCTGCG
>DATEDD010000103.1:0-5231 GCA_035286565.1 Anaerolineales bacterium | reverse complement strand
TGTTACATTCTTGTAGATAAACTAACTCTATATTGAGTAAATGGCACGGGCAGTGATGGCTGGCCACAAGAGGTACACGCTAATGTCAAACAAACTCATCCCGAAAAGTGATCCAGATCAACCAGTGATCTATGAAATCAGGATCAAGGGCCATCTGGGTCATCAATGGACCGACTGGTTTGGAGAAGTGACTTTCACTCTGGAAGACAACGGCGATACTCTTATAACCGGCCCAGTAGTCGATCAGGCCGCGTTGCATGGATTGCTAAAGAAAGTGCGTGATTTAGGAATGCCATTGATCTCGGTCAATGGTGTTGAACCCGATCCCTCGACTACGCCAGGGACAGGCCAGGCAGATATGCAAGATGCCAAGCTGTAAATTGAGGCAATCTACTTTCTAATGAAGGATTATTTATGAAAGCAATTGTTTGGACGAAATACGGATCACCGGAGGTCCTTCAGCTTAGAGAGGCGGCAAAACCTGCCCCAAAAGAGACTGAAGTACTGATAAGAATCTATGCGACAACCGTAACCGCAGGGGACTGCGAGATGCGAAGTCTCAAATTCCCTGTCTGGTTGTCGCTCCCCATGCGGATCTATGCAGGGATCAAAAAACCCCAAAGAGTTACCATACTAGGGCAGGAGTTAGCCGGGGAAATTGAATCAGTTGGCAAAGATGTCAAGCTGTTCAAGAAAGGTGACCAGGTTTTTGCCACGACCGGTTTTGGTTTTGGCGCTTACGCCGAGTACAAATGTCTGCCTGAAAAACCCAAAATGGGGGTGTTGGCAAGGAAACCGACCAATATGACCTACGAGGAAGCCGCCGCCGTTCCTACTGGAGGGCTTGAGGCATTGCATTTTCTTCGCAAAGGAAATATCCAGAGCGGGCAAAAGGTTTTGATTATTGGCGCCGGCGGAAGTATCGGTACTTTTGCGGTACAGCTTGCCAGGTACTTTGGGGCAGAAGTGACCGGTGTGGACAGCACGGGCAAATTGGACATGCTGCGATCGATTGGCGCAGACCATGTCATTGATTACACTCAAGAAGATTTCACCAAAAGCGCTGAGACCTATGATGTTATTTTTGATGTGATGGGCAAGAGTTCGTTTTCAGGCAGTGTCAGATCGCTTAAACAAAATGGACGCTATCTATTAGGGAACGCCGGACTGACCCAGATGGTTCGAGGGCGATGGACTTCGATGAGAAGCAGCAAGAAAGTAATCATTGGGGCGGCAAACCAAAAGACTGAAGATTTACTTTTCCTCAAAGAACTGATTGAGGCGGGGAAGATAAAACCGGTCATCGATCGATGTTATCCGTTGGAACAAATTGCTGAGGCTCACCGGTATGTCGAAACTGGACAAAAAAAGGGGCATGTAGTAATCACTGTGGAACATATAATAACAAAACCTGAGAGAGCGCTGCTGCACCCGACCGCTATGGAGCGCAGCGGAATAGCGGCAAGTGAGCCTGGTCGTTAGATCGCGCAATCCATTTACGTGTGCTACCCATATCCTCCCACCGCTGGCCTGGTGGAAATTGCGCCACCTGGATTGCCGCTGCTCGACGTTTTTATCTGGATCGCGCTCCACTTCGACAAAGAGCAATGAACTCAATACTCCCCTCAGGCACCGTCACTTTTCTCTTTACCGATATCGAAAGTAGCACACGCTTATGGCAGGAAAACCCACAAGCGATGTCAGTCTCGCATGCGCGACATGATGCGATTGTGCGCGAGGCAATTGAAGCCAACAATGGCTATATCTTTCAAATCGTCGGCGATTCGTTCAGCGCGGCGTTTCATAATGCGATTGATGGATTGCACGCAGTGTTAGCAGCTCAGCGGGGACTAACAAGGGTGAATGATGAAGGCGGAAGGATGAAGGAAAACCCAGGCAAAGAAAACTCATCCTTCATTACTCATCCTTCATGCTTATCTTTAAAAGTTCGCATGGGACTGCACACTGGCACCGCCGAAATATTGCCTGATGGAAAATATGAAGGCTATGCCACGATCGCATCCACGCAACGCGTGATGTCCGCCGCGCATGGTGGACAAACTCTCCTCACGCAAACCACGCATGATCTATTACAGAATGCTTTTCCGGACGATGTCACCTTGCGCGATATGGGTGAACATCGTCTCAAAGATTTACGCGCTCCACTACGGCTTTATCAAGTCAATGCCCCTGATCTGCCGGAAAATTTTCCCACCATCAAATCGCTTGATACACAGCCCAACAACCTCCCCGTTCAACTGACATCCTTCGTTGGGCGCAAAAAAGAAATTGCCGAGATCAAAGCGTCTTTCAGTGCCTCTCGTCTGGTGACTCTCACGGGGTCAGGCGGCACGGGTAAGACTCGTCTCTCCATCGAAGTTGGCACAGAAGAACTCACTCACTTTTCCAACGGCGTCTGGCTGATCGAACTTGCGCCGCTCTCTGACCCGGCTCAGATCATCCCCGCGCTGGCGCAGGCTTTTGGTTTGCAGGAACTGCCCTTCAATCCACTGGCGAATCTCGTCACCGATTATCTGCGCGATAAAAAGCTCCTGCTCATTCTCGATAACTGCGAGCATCTCATCGCCGCCTGTGCGCGCCTTGCCGATGACCTCCTGCATCAATGCGCGGGTCTCAAGATCCTTGCCAGCAGTCGCGAAGCGTTGGGCATCGCGGGTGAGGTTGCCTATCGCACCCCTTCACTGGCGGATTCTGAATCAGCACGCCTTTTCGTGGAACGCGCCCGCGCCGCCAACACAAAATTTTCTCTGACCGGTTCAAACGCTGCCTCCGTCGCCAAAATCTGCTCCCGTCTCGACGGCATTCCCCTGGCGATTGAATTGGCAGCGGCGCGGACGAAGTTACTCTCCGCTGACCAGATCGCGGCGCGCCTCGATGACCTCTTTCGTCTGCTCGTGGGAGGCAGTCGCACCGCCTTGCCGCGTCAACAAACTTTACGCGCGATGATCGATTGGAGTTATGACCTACTCTCCGAAGAAGAAAGAGGACTTCTACGAATCGCATCCGTCTTCGTCGGCGGCTGGACGTTGGACGCGCTCGAAGACGTATCAGACGACTCGAATGCCATCGAACATCTCGAGGGACTCATCAACAAATCCTTGGTAGTGACCGAGGAACATGGCAGCGAAATGCGCTACTTCCTACTGGAGACGATCCGGCAATACGCGAGGGAAAAGCTATTCGAGGCGAAGCAATCGTCGACGGCGCGTGATCGGCACTTGCTCTATTTTGAAGAGTTGTCTGAAGAGGCGTGGAGCGAGTTCCGCCAGGGAAGCAATCTTTTTATGCGCGACAAGGCGGTTGATGAACTTGACAATCTGCGTGCGGCGCTGGAATGGGGTCTGGCACACGATGCAGAAGTGGCCCTCCACCTGGCTGGCAACTTTTGCATGATTTTAGATTGGCTTGGCAAACAGACGGAGGGTCGGGCTTTGCTCCGATCAGCCATTGAACGAGTCAATGCCCTGCCAGCCGCGGAAGGGGATGCGCAGATTAACCGTCAAAAATTAATCGCCAGGGCATTCCTGGCTGAGGGCACAGCCGCCTTTAGACAAGGGGATTCCAAGCAGGCGGCGCTGGCTTTACAAAAAGCCATTGAAATCTCACGTCTCACGGGCGATAAAATCGTTTTAGGCTATAGCCTCGTAGAATATGCCGCTATTGCGCAAAATGCAACACTGCCCGGAGCACCGGAAGCCGTTGAAGAAGGGCTGGCGATTATGACCGAAGCGGGCGATAGATGGGGCATCTTCATGGCAAATCTGTACAAAGCCTGGGTCGCCATGGTCCGCGGCAATTTTGAGGAGACGCAAACCCAATTGAAAAAAACCGGGGAACTGCTGAAAGAGATGCCCGCGTCGTCGGAGGCGGCGGCATATTTTTATGTTTTCATGGGCATGTATGAACGTCTCCGAGGCAATTATCAGGCGGCACGCCTACACTATGAAAAAGCATTGAAAGTTTATCAGGACTTTGGACAAAAATATGAGGAAAATGTGACGCGGAGCGATCTTGGTCACACTGCGAGGCGCAGCGGCGAGTTGTCACAAGCCAAAGCCATCTATCACCAAACCCTTTTGTACTGGCAGGATCTTGGCTCGCGTGCTGCGATCGCAAATCAATTTGAATGTTTTGCCTTTATCGCTGTTGCAGAAGAGGAACCCCAACGCGCCGCGAAGCTATTGGGCGCGGCAGAAGCCTTGCGGGATAAAATTCAAGCCGCAATGACAGATCAGGAACGCGTCGAATATGATCAGTCCATGGCTCAATTGCGCGCCATGCCCGCCGAAACGGAGTTCAACGTGCTATGGGCGGAGGGTCGCGCTATGACGATGGAGCAGGCAATTCGGTTTGCGTTGGACTCGTAGTACATAATGCGGGGCTAACACCGGGTTGCAGGCGACTTGGCCTACGCTGCGCTCCGACCAAGCGCCTGAACCCGAACCTTAGCCTGCTCATTATTCTCTGACAAACAGTACTACCCACGACTGCGCTCTTCAAGCCAAACGCTATCCCCATCTCCACGTTTTCCTGCCTGTAAATCTGCCAGATTGGTCAATGATACAAGCAATGATCTATTCCCCAGACAGTAATTGATCTCACTGCGGATATTGCGCATGCAGGAGCGGTTATCACACACCACGAACATCTTCCCAACGCTGGCCTGGTAGAAATTGCGCCACTTCGCCTGGCGCTGCTCGATGTTCTTGCCTGTATCGCGCTCAACCTCTACAAATAACAATGAACCTTGCTCATCGATCAATACCAGGTCGGGTTTGAACAAGCCACCATCCGGTAAATTCACATCCGGCGGCGTCAGGTTGACCTGGTAACCGGCCTCCCGCAACACATCGGCAGCCTGCAGGTTGAGGAGGGTGTGTTCTGGTGAGACATGGCGTTCTAACAAAAGATCGTACTCATTCACACTGGGGTTTTCGCCAGTGAGCAACCAGAAGGCCATCTGACCTCGTTCTGCCAGCCGCACCAGATCCGGAAACCTGCCGCCTGTGCCAGCCCCGTCCGCCTCCCAGGGACGGAAGGTTTCGATCAATTTGAATTCGCCCAGGCGAGACAATAACGCCTGGATGCTGCCGCCGGCTTTCTTGATGCCCAACATCTCAGCAGCCTGAGCTTCGATCAACGGGCGGCGCGCCAGGCCGGTCTCGCCAATCATGGTCAAGACGCGGGCGTCACGTTCAAAGGTTTCCGAC
>DATEDD010000102.1:0-5616 GCA_035286565.1 Anaerolineales bacterium | reverse complement strand
GACCCAATGAACCAAAAGTTGATGCCGAGCAGTGTTACGCCGAGAACCAGGTAGAGGACTATCTTGACCAGAGTTTCCACTGAATAACCCCTTCTTCTCCATGTAACTCGTCCGCGAGTCCATGGAGCGGATTGCGACCGTGCTTTGGATGGTTTTCTTCGATCCACATTAGGCCTGGATGATCTTTTTTGCTGCTGTCTTATTATATGGGTGCAACTCTGGAATTGTGAGAACGAATGTTCGGCTCATACAGCCAAAGGAAGCATTGTAAAGGTATCGGGTTCAGTCAGCGCGATGGATGGACGAAAGTTGCTTGAGTTAGCGCACATGGCGGTTTCCGAAGTTTCTGTTGTTTTCAGTGCAACGACTTGTTTGCAAAAATCAGTTCGGAGCAATGCCCAAGCTGAAGGCCAGCGGTTGCTTTGGATCAGGCTGCGTAGGGTCAAAATTCCCTGCCCACCAGCCACTCCCCAAGCCATGCCGGAACATTTCATTCGTTGCGTCACCAAAGTTTTGCAGGCTGCTTCAACCACGCCACTCGCAATGGGCAAGCCTTGACGTAGATACTCGGCGTAGTCCATATGAGAACGTTGATTTCGGAAATAGGTGAGTTCGGCTTCCAAACGTTCGCGCTTGTGCCCGCGTGTGCGGCCACGCTGATATTTCAGGGAGCGGATCACTCGATCGGCGCCTTGATCGGCCTCTTTGAGCAGGGTCTTCAATCGTTCAAATTCGGCTTTGCTGCGGGCCGTGCTTTCTCCCCAAGCGCTATCACAACCGTTTTTGAGATGATCGCAGGCATGGTAAAAGTCTAAAATCTTCACGCAGGTTTGAGACGGCAGGTTCAGCATCTGCTCAATCTCATCCAACAATCGCCAGTTGTCCTTGGCCCCATCCGCTAAATGGACACGCACCAAATCAGGGCGAATTGCAACGACGCTGGCGACTTCGGCATAGAGTTGTTGTTGCAACGAGGCTTTTTTGCCCTCCGGCATCCGGCCATAGCGCAACGTTTGCACTCGCTTGTCATCCGCATCATATAACACAACCGTACCACACCCGATTTCCCGGTTGCCTGTTGGTCCGCTGGCGTGTTTTCCGGGTTCGGCTTGCTTGGCGCTCCGCTTCGCCGCCCCGGCTTTCATCGGTGCCATTACGCCATCAACCGAAATTGCCATAATCGTTGCTTCGGCGGGAACGGTTTCTTGCGCACGCAGCGCAACTTCCCAATCCTGTCGATGTTGCGCTTGCGCGCAGTGCGATGACAACGTTTTCGGCAACCGATCCAAGCTGGCACGCGAAGGCCGCATTCCCTCCAACTCGGCAAACAGGGCTTCGCTTTCCCCAGGCGTCAATTGCGCCGTTACGAATGCTGCCTGGCGCGCAGCACGCGGAGTAAAATAGCCCGCAACTATCCCAGCACGCAATTCCAGCGGGCAAATGCTCCTGCTCCCGCGCCCGGCTGGACGGTATAGATGACGCACGACCGTGACCGGTCCCGCTCCCGACAGGTAGGTCTCTGCCGAAGTCAAAGTCAGCCGATAGGTCTCGCCCTCCACTTCAATTTGCTCAACGCTCACGTCATAACGCGCCAATTCTTCGCCCAACAACTCGCATTCAACTGCCATCACATACTCATGCAACTCACGTTCATACTGTTCCAAATCGGGAACACCCCTATTCCACTGCTTATGCTGTTCGCGGACAAATTGTCCCAACCGCTGTATAGCTGGGTTTTCCAAAATCGAATTTTTGTGGCACAATTCCATGAGTAGCCTCCGTGTTGAGTGAAATCTTGAGTAGATCATCACTTTGCACGGATGGCTACGCTTTGTCAAGCTATTTTCGAACATCTTTGCTCACAGTTTCAGAGTTGCACCCATGTGTCATTCGATGAGGCAGCCACAGTCTTTGATGATCTGGATTTCATTTCTGTTATAGACGAAGAACATTCGAAAGACGAAGAACGATATATCACCCTTGGACTTTCCAAACGCGGCAGATTGCTGGTTGTTGCTCACACAGACCGCAACGGAAAGGTCCGCCTTATCAGCCTAACTACTGTCTCGCCTGGTTACATGGTTGTAGTTTGCGAAGGGCGCCGTGGTGAAGGCTTTTTCATTTGCGGAGATTGCGGAGCGGGATTTCGGAGTAGGAAAGAGTTTCTAAAAGGACATGACACGCCTCAAGGTTATAAGTGTTCCGCAAAGCCGGAAACACTTCGAAATGTCTCTCTTGGCCATGAGTTGGTAACCGATGTGTTGAAAATCCAATTCTCACATTCGCCATCAATACCTATAGAAGAGCCAGGTTTTGCCTTTTCGCTTGCCTATGCAATGGTGGAAGGCGCGGCAGAAATTTTGGGAGTGCCATCAAATGATTTGAATGCAACTATAGCATACGGCAGTGAGAGTTACTCAATCCCACCAATCATTCTCTACGATAATGTGCCGGGCGGCGCAGGACTTGTTGCGCGCCTTGAGGAGAAGAACATACTTCGTGATTGCCTGGACACAGCAAGGAAAAGAGTAAGCGGCGCGTGTGGCTGTGGTGAAAACGATAGTTGTTATGGTTGTTTGAGAAGTTATCGAAACCAGTTTACACACCAATACCTACAACGCGGGCCAGTATTGCATTATCTTGAAGAGATACTTGCTAAATGGTCTTGATATTTCAAATTCCAGGATAATCCATCTTCATTAGTGAAGTCTTGCAGGAGCCCCACGTGCCGAACACGCCAATGATCAATGGCGTGTTGCCCACCCCCTCCGCCTTCGGCACCTCCCCCAAATACGACGATGAAAATTTGGATTGCGCATTTAACAGCTAAATCGTCGGATTTGGGGGAGGCAGGTGGGGGTCGAGGGTCTAGACGCGAGGCGTAAAGTCGAGGGCGTCAGTCTCTGTGGCCTGGTCGTTGACGATGTAGGTTTTCGAGTCTTTGGTCATAACGTAGTCCCCTTTATTTGATCTTGAGTTTGCTTCTCACGAAACTGCGAATTCTTTTTGTCACTTTGAAAGCGTCTTCTGCGAGTTCAGTTGAAATAACCGCACCAGGGTAACGGATTGCGACTGCGTACCCTTCCAAACTATCCAAATCATTAGCAATCTTCCTGAAATTCTTGTCAATGGGGATGCACAAGTCAAGCAGAGTTACCAAAACGTGAGTGCGCTCAAACCGAATTCTGTGTTCCGTCAAGAAAGCTTTGAGGTATTTCTCAACACATTGCTGGCAATGAAAACACGCAGTATCAATAATAGGCATGTCTCCCGAGTGGAGAAGAATGTCCGCACTGTGAAAGTCGTTATCTGCCTTGGCTACCCATTCGCTGGTTATTTCGTTCATATAGGACTTTTCCCTTTTCAGTAACATCAATCAAAAACCAGTCCCCCAGTTTCTTGCGCTTTTCGATGACCTTGCGTGAACGAACGACAATATCCAAGCCAAAGGTTAGCAATGGGAGTGATTTCCTGATTTCAAGAGATGTTTCCAACTCCCCTTTTGGCGTTTCCATCACAACCAGCAAGTCGACGTCACTCCAGGACGTTGGTTTTCCGTAGGCGTGTGAACCAAAAAGGATAATCTGTTCGGGGTTGTATTTCTCTACAATGTGTTTCGCAATCGCGCGAATGGTTTTCATTGGAATGCGCTTGCGCTTATTGAGCGGGGGAACCTGAAATGCGGTCGGTGTTGCCATGTTCGGATTATACGTTATTTCGCGAACGTTTGTTTTATCTGAAGACACCGATGGTCAAAGGGCATTGCCTTGTCATTACACTCTTGATCGTGCCAATCGCAAATAGACCGCGCCGCGCGCATCCAGAATGATTTCATCCGGGGTTTGCACAATACGCAACACTACATTTTCACAAGTCGAACAACGCAGGATGACACCCGGACCCTGCGTGAAAGCCAGTAGCGTGCCGATCTCACCTTCATTGCCGCAATTGGCACACTCGGTCGGCGCGGCGGTCATCTCGACGCCAAAGATTTCGTACAGCAACCCCGCGGTTGCGTTTGCATCCAGCATAAGTTCGCGGTTGATGTCGGTTGTCTCATCCATGATTCATCCTCCTGTCGGACCGAAGCGTTCGGTGCGGACCTGGTCTGCTTTGATGCCAATTTTGACCAGCGTGTTCGCGGCGGCTTCAACTAAAAGCGTCGGCCCGCAAATGAAAACCTGGACCGACCTGCCCAATGGTCCGGCAACTTCCCTCAGCATATCCGCATCAATGCGCCGCGCGTAGCCTTTCCAGCCCGCGGGCTGGGAGCGGGTAAGCGTGTGAAAGATCTGCAGACCGCCATCTGCAGAGCGCAGTTTTTCGAGTTCATTGTAGTAAATGATGTCTTCGAAGTTGCGCGAGCTGTAAAGCAGACTCGTCGGGGTCTTCGTGCCTGCCGCGGCGCGATGACGGATCATGGACATCAACGGCACGACGCCCGATCCGCCGGCGATCAACAACAGCGGTTCCGTCATCGTCGCTTCCCAGACGAAATATCCGCCGATGGGTCCGCGCGCTTCGATGCGGTCGCCCGGGACAAGGACATCATGCAGATAGGTCGAGACTTCCCCATCGCTGATGCGCTCGACCGTGATATCCACCTCGCCTTCGCGCTCAGGTTCGGAGGCGATCGAATAACTCCGTTGGGCTTGATAGCCATCGTCCGCGGTCAGGCGGATGTCGTAATGCTGTCCGGCTCGGTGACGCACCCAGTCGGGAAGTGTCAGCGTGAACGACTTTACTTTAGCGGTTTCAGGCTTGATGTCTATGACTGAAGCGATTTGCCAGTTAAGTGTTTTTTTCATAAATACTCCCATGTCATTGCGAGGGCAGAGCCCGAAGCAATCTCATGATAGCCGAGTAAATGCCACGAGGATTTTCTTTCATTTAGTTGGAGATTGCTTCGTCGTCGCTGCGCTTCTCCTCGCAATGACGGGCGTCAATCATTCCAATATCTTTGTTCTTTCCACGGATCGCCATGGTTGTGGTAGCCAGCCGATTCCCAGAAGCCGGGTTTATCTTTCTCCATGAGGCGCAGGCCGCGCACCCACTTGGCGCTTTTCCAGAAATACAGATGCGGCACGACCATGCGCGCGGGACCGCCGTGTTCGGGCGCCAGCGGTTTATCGTCGTACTTCAATGCAATGAAGGATTGGCCATTGATGATGTCGATGAGGGGCATGTTCGTGGTGTAGCCGCCGTCGCTAAAAGCAGTGACGAACATGGCTTTGCGGTCGAGTTCCACATGCTCGAGCAGAGTATCCAGGCTTAAACCTTCCCATTTCATGTCGAGATGAGTCCATTTGGTAACACAGGAAATATCCGCGACATATTTCTGCATGGGGAGTTTGAGAAAGTCCTGCCAGGTCCATGAGACCTTTTCTTTGACGAGACCTTCGATGCCGAATGTCCATTTATCGAGAGGCGCGTAGGGGGTTGGGCCTGCGGAGAGGACAGGGAAATCATTCGTAAGATACTGACCGGGCGGGATGCGGTCCTTTTTCTCCCCTGCGCGCCGCTTGCCGACAAAACCGCGCGAGACAAATCGTTCCTCTGACATGGTTGCTCCTTTACCAATAAGGTTCGCAGAATTGTGATTATTACTTCTTGAGT
>DATEDD010000101.1:0-4819 GCA_035286565.1 Anaerolineales bacterium | reverse complement strand
CATAGGCAAAGGACAATAGGCAATGTCAGAAAAAACGCGAGAAAACTGCGAGAACTTGTCCATTATTATTGTTTGTGTTAAACTCATTTAATAATTCCCTAACATTGGAACGTCCCCTAAATTTGAATGGCAAACACTGTTGAAATACAAGAACCTCCAAGACAATGCGCAACAACAATAAATAACATTGCTCCCTTCAAAAAAACCTGATGAAAATGGTCATTTATGCCACTTGTGGTTTTATTTCTTAGGTAATATTATATAGACCTGCTAACGCGCGCCCGAAAACGAACCTGCTTTGCCCATTGCATTCGTATAAAACCCAAAAACTCGGCAGAAGTCTCTTGTGGTTCCGGTGGATGGGTTGCGTATAGTTAGTTAATAGCGCTTCTCTACGATACTTTTAGGAAAGCGGGACGCTGATTACATAGAGAACGCAGATAAAAATCAGCGGAATCAGCGTTTTGCAACGTGTGCATCTTGTCTGAGTTTTGTGCGGTAGAGAAAAAAGCAGAGGAAAAAATGGCTGAAAAAATCCTGATTGTTGATGATGATGTGGATACCCTGAGACTAGTTGGCTTGATGTTGCATAAACAAGGCTATCAGATCATTGCAGCTTCCAATGGTACACAGGGGCTGAAAAAAGCACTGGACGAGCGCCCGGATCTGATTTTGCTGGATGTCATGATGCCGGATATGGATGGGTATGAGGTTACGCGGCGCCTACGAAAAAACCCTGCAACAGCTTCTCTTCCTATTTTAATGTTTACAGCCAAGACACAATTGGACGACAAGGTTACGGGTTTCGAGATGGGGGCAGATGATTATTTAACGAAGCCGACACACCCTACTGAACTACAAGCTCATGTAAAAGCTTTGCTTACCCGCACCGCATTAAAGAATAATGGCCATATCCCCCCTGCTTTGCAAGATCAGCATGGTTATATGATCGGTGTACTTTCTGCGCGCGGCGGCGCAGGGGTATCTTCTGTGGCTTCCAATTTGGCGGTAAGTCTACATGCCAAGTCGCGGTCAGATGTTATCCTTGCTGAGCTTAGTTCTGGAAAGGGATCGCTCGGCATAGATTTGGGCGCTCCGAACCAAAAAGGTTTAACTGAAATTTTACGGGGCAATATAGCTGAGGTGACGATTGAGAAAGTCATGAGTTCCCTGGTGCCACACAATTCTGGAATAAAACTTTTCCTTGCATCTGAGAACCCTCGCGATGTGAATTTGATTTCCAATACTAAGAATTATGAAACACTGGTGACCCACCTTGAAACACTTGCCGGCTTCATTGTTATGGACCTTGGAGATGGTTTGCCCGACTTTGTGCAGAAAGTTCTCCCAATGTGTAATGAGTGCATCATTGTTGTGGAAGGTACGCCGAGTTCCATTGAACATACTAAATATCTGATTGATGGGCTGACTTCTTTGAATATTAACCGCAAGAATATCAGTGTGGTGTTGAATAACCGCCAGCGATCTGATGCCCTCATGTCATTAAATCAAGTACAGGAGAAACTGGGTCATTTGATTTCCACTGCACTTACTCCGGCACCGGAATTATTCCTGCAAGCCGCACGAATGCAAGCCCCGGTTGTGTTTACGGAACCATCAAATATGATTTCACTTCAATTCCTTAAAATAGCAGATACGATCATTGAGCGCAAAAAGGCGCGATGATCCCCATCCCAGACGCAGACCAGTATTGAGTACGCCTCGGGTTTATCCCGACCATCCAAAATTAAATGGCTGAAATAAAAACCAAGAGATTAAATGATTACCTTCGTTTAATCGATATTGCGCGCGATCTCGCCTCCACCTTGGACCTTGATGTTTTGCTCGCGCGCATCGTCCAAGCCGCGGTTGAGATCAGCGGCGCAGAAGCCGCATCCATTTTATTGTACGATGAAACTTCCCAACAATTGTACTTTCTAGTTTCCACCAATATTGATGAACCCACACTGAGCGGCCTGATCGTCCCGTTGGATGGAAGCATCGCAGGTTGGATCGTAAATAATCGCAAGCCTGTGCGCATCATGAATGTGCATGAAGACCCACGCTTTTATTCAACGATCGAAGCGATCACAGGGTTAGCAACCAAATCACTCCTCGGTATCCCGTTGGTGACAAAGAATAAGATCGTGGGGGTGTTGGAGGTATTGAACAAGCCCCAAGGCAGGTTTACAGATAAAGACGAATCCATGCTTCTGGTATTGGGAGCGCAAGCCGCCGTTGCGATTGAGAATGCACGTTTGTTCCAGCAATCGGACTTGATTTCGGAATTCGTACACGAATTGCGTACGCCCCTCTCTTCTCTTGGCACTGCCAGTTATTTGCTTTTGCGCCCTGAATTGCCTCAAGAGCGACGCGATCAAATCATTCATAACATCCATAACGAAACCATGCGATTGAATGCCATGGCGTCATCCTTCCTTGACCTGGCTCGGCTCGAATCAGGCCGTGTTCAATTTCGAAAGACCCTCTTTAGTATTGCGGATCTGATGTTTGAGTGCAAGGATGTCATCGCCTCCAAAGCCATGGAGGAAAATATTCAACTCATTGTGGAATCGCCTGAAGAAATTCCCTTGCTTGAAGCCGACCGCGATAAGATAAAACAGGTGGTCTTGAATTTATTGAGCAATGCCGTAAAGTACAGCCGCCCCAATGGGACCGTGATTTTGGGCGCGAAAGTTGTCGATAATGAAATAGCGATATATATTCAGGATACAGGAGTGGGTATTCCGGATGAGTCCTTGCCGCACATATTCGAGAAGTTCTATCGCGTGCGTGAACATGAAATGCGTGCATCTGGTTCAGGATTAGGGCTATCCATTTGCAAGCAGATCATTTATGGGCATGGCGGGCGCATGGAAGTGAAAAGCAAACTTGGCGAAGGGACGATCTTGATGGTCTTTCTTCCCAGATCAAGAAAACCCCAGCCCGGCGAAAAAGAAAAAGAATGTAAAAAACCCCGGATAAAAATAATGATTTGACTTTTTAGCCCGAGGATTGTACACTAAGCGAAATTATTATTTTGATCATGTAGATGGAGGAAGAAGATGGCACAATTCCAATTCGTTATGAGATCAGGACCCACCCCGGGCGTGACGTTCCCTCTTGTGGGGGATCAACTCACGATCGGACGCGATTCATCCAACGCTGTCGCGATCAATGATTCTGAAGTTTCCCGCAAGAATTCGCGCCTTAGCTTCCAGGGCGGGAAATATGTGATCGAAGACCTGGGCTCCACCAATGGCACCTTTGTAAATGGAAAGCGCCTGACCGGCCCGATTGTACTAAAGCCCGGTGATGTGGTTTCGCTCGGCGAGCAAATCGTCCTGATGTATGATGCCATCAATATGGATCCTGGCGCTACAGTGGTGGTGTCCCGCAAGTCTGCTTATGTAGAACCGACTCCTGTTCAAGCTTCTGCCCCGGCATACGCTTCATCTCCTGCGCCCGCCGCCTATACCCCGCCTCCGACTGCTGGCAAGAAGGCCAACATGACCCCGATCTTTATTGTTAGTGGAGTTTTCCTCGTCATCTGCCTCTGCGCCTCCTTCTTCTGGTGGGTGGATGCGACCTACCGTTGGTGTGTCTTCTTCCCATTTATGTCTGGTTGTTAATAAAACCCGAATGTGCCCCGCGAGCCAGACTCGCGGGGCGTTTTTTTGTAGGTAGGAAAATCCGTTTCATGCTCTAAAATCGCTTAACTTTGATAGAATCAAATTAACGAATTAAGTGTTTCATAAAAATGCGAGCGTAGAAAGGAACAATCTCCATGACCCTGTCTCAAACCCCGTCATCCCCAACCTGGGGCACAAATACAAAACTGGTTGTCGCCCTCACCATTATTGTGATCGTTGGCGCGTTGCTCGTCAAATTCCAGTTCATCCTCACCCCTTTGTTGATCGCTCTGGTACTCGCTTATTTATTCCATCCTGTAGCTGATTTTACTCAGAGGAGGTTGCGCTTTTCGTGGAATGCATCCGTTGGCTTGATATACCTCATAATCACTATTCTATTGCTCGGCTTGCTTACCCTCGGTGGCGTGGGACTGGTGCAACAGATCCAAAGCCTGGTCATAGTCCTGCAGGACGCGCTTAGAACCCTTCCACAGCTCATAGAAAATATTTCGGGTCACGTCTATCAGATTGGCCCGTTCAAACTTGATTTCAACTCACTGGACCTAAAAGACCTCAGCACTCAAGTGCTTGGCATGGTACAACCTTTGCTAAGCCGCACAGGCTCTTTGCTTGCAATTGCGGCGGGCAGCGCGGCAAACTTCCTTGGCTGGACCTTGTTCGTCATCCTCGTCTCATACTTCGTTCTGTCGGAAAGCGGTGGTTTGCGGAATCGTATCATCACAGTGGATATTCCCGGTTATGCAAAAGACCTCGGCCGCCTCAACCGCGAACTCGGGCGCGTTTGGAACGCATTTTTACGCGGACAGATCATCATCTTCTTCCTCACTGTCTTTGTGTACACCATAGTGTTAAGCGTGCTTGGCTTGCATTACGCCATTGGTTTAGCATTTCTAGCGGGGCTTGCGCGTTTTGTCCCTTATATCGGTCCCGCCATCAATTGGGTAATACTTGTTCTTGTAGCATATTTTCAAGCATATAAATTGTTCGAGCTTTCACCGTTTTATTACTCACTGATAATTCTCGTGATTGCACTTTTCATTGACCAAATCTTCGATAATATTGTTTCCCCCCGTATTCTTTCGGACGCGCTTAAAGTTCACCCTGCAGCAGTGCTGGTTGCTGCCATTATTGCGGCAAATTTACTTGGCATTCTCGGTGTGGTTGTT
>DATEDD010000100.1:0-5775 GCA_035286565.1 Anaerolineales bacterium | reverse complement strand
CGATGGCTTCATGTGGCTCAGGGCGCTTCAAGACGAATCAAAAATAAAATGTTACGTTGCGCTCACACCCACGTGGAATGAAACTGCGTGGTTTGCCGATTATGTTTTGCCAACGGGTCATGGTCCCGAGCGACACGACTTGATGAGTCAGGAAACGCATTCGGGTCAATGGATCGCATTCCGCCAACCTGTCCGACGCGTTGCGATGGAACGCGCAGGCATTAAAGTTGATTTCACTTATCAAGCCAACCCTGGCGAGGTCTGGGAGGAGAACGAGTTTTGGATTCAACTCTCCGCCCGCTTCAACCCCGATGGCTCGCTCGGCATTCGACAATATTTCGAATCGCCATATCGCGCAGGCGAGATCATCACCGTTGACGAATATTATCAATGGATTTTTGAAAACTCCGTGCCTGGGCTACCCGAAGCCGCCGCGAAAGAAGGATTGACTCCGCTGACATACATGCGCAAGTATGGCGTGTTTGAAGTCAAGAAGGAGAATTACGTACCCTATGAAAAGGTGATTGGCAAATTGGTGGATGGTAAATTGGTAAGTGGTAATTTGGTAAATGGGAAATTCGTTGAAGGAAATCCCCAATCCACCAATCCCCAACTTACCGACGGCGTGCTAGTGGATGGCGAATTAAAACTTGGCTTTGACACGCCGAGTCGTAAACTCGAATTCTTCAGCGATACATTGTCCAATTGGGGCTGGCCTGAAAAAGAAAACGTCATCCCGTGGGTGTTGAAGAGTCACGTAGACCCTGATAATATTGATCTCGAAAAGGGCGAGATGATCCTGCTGCCGAATTTCAGATTGCCAACATTGATTCATACTCGCAGTGCCAACGCAAAATGGTTATATGAGATCAGTCATAAGAATCCGATCTGGATGAATCCCGATGACGCAAAACGAATCGGCGTGGACACAGGCGACCTCGCGCGCGTAAACACCGAGATCGGCTATTTCATTGACAGTGTCTGGGTCACAGAAGGAATCAAGCCCGGCGTGATCGCGATCAGCCATCACCTCGGACGCTGGCGTTTGCAGGAAGATTCGGGCGTCAATCGCGGTGCGTCGAATCTGGTTGACCTCACTGACAACGGCAAAGGCGGATTCTTCCTGCACGTGGTTCACGGCGCGACCGCGTGGAAATCCAGCGACCCCGATACGAGCCGCATCTGGTGGAGCGAGGTTGGTGTGACGCAAAATCTCACCCACGCGGTTCATCCCGACCCCGTTAGCGGTGTGCATTGCTGGCTGCAAAAAGCAACTGTCCGCAAGGCGAATGCGGACGAGAAAGCAGGCGATGTTTTTGTGGATACAAACAAATCCATGGAAAACTATCGCGAATGGCTAAAGCTTGCGCGCCCCGCCGACCAGGTCAGCCCGGATGGGAACCGCCGTCCCTATTGGCTATCTCGTCCACTCAAGCCAACCAAAGAGGCGTATAAATTGAAGAGGTAAAGTTGAAGACCTGGCATGATTCATTAGAAGTCTCTTAATCGTGGCTCATGCGTGGACGACGACGCGTGACTTCAAAGGCGTCTTATGAAACATGTCAGGTCTGACTTGCTCCTCGAAACGGAATCAACTTCGGTTGAGTCCGAAGCGGTATCATATTCAAAAGAAGAAAAACAGTTGGTCTAAAAATGTCACAAATTGGTATAACGTTACTGTTCCTCGGTATTGCCGCGCTCTTGCTCCTGGGGAACATCCTCCGAGCCGACATCGTCGCGTTGATGTTAATGCTGGCGTTGGGATTAAGCGGCATCCTGACTCCGCAGGAAGCATTCTCTGGGTTTAGCCGTTCGGCAGTCATCATCATGCTTTCGGCCTTTGTCCTTGCAGAAGGACTACGCCGTTCAGGCATGACCGAACGCATGGGTTTATTCATCATCAAATTATTCGGCAAAGGGGAGCGGCGATTGATCTTCGGCGTAATGACAGCCTCGGCAATTCTGTCTCTCTTCATGAACAATATTGCCGCCGCGTCGCTGCTTTTTCCTTCATTATCTGGAGTGGCGCGTCGTTCAAAAGTCTCGTCATCAAAATTGCTCATGCCCCTGGCGTTTGGGACAATCCTTGGCGGCATGGCAACTTTATTGACCACCACAAACATCGTTGTCAGTGGTTTATTGCGAGATGTAAAACTTCCAGGTTTCACACTGACAGAATTCGCTCCCATCGGTCTGCCACTGACATTTGCTGGAATCCTGTTTATGGTTTTCTGGGGACGAAAATTATTACCTGAACAATCCCCTGCCCAACGCCACGAAGAGAGTGAAGAATCTGATGATTTGATCAAAACGTATCAACTCTCTGAAAGATTGGTGCGCGCAAAGATTTGCAAAGGCGGAAGTCTCGATGGCATGACGCTCGAAAAAAGCGGCTTGCGTGAAAAACATCATCTCAATGTGATTGCCATTCAACGTGGAAGATCAACATTGCCTATCGAAGCCAAAACCATCTTGAAAGGCAAGGATATTCTTTTGATCATGGCTCGCCCTGAAGACAGCCTGCCAGAGTCACTGAAAGACATGTTGGAAGTCCTCCCCTCTGGCGAATGGCAGCAGGATTACCTTTCCACGCCAGACATGAAGTTGATTGAGGCTGCCATTGCGCCTCGCTCTCATCTTGCCAGCCAGACATTGCAAGAGATTCGTTTTGAGCAAAAATTTGGTGCAAAGGTTTTAGCCGTCTGGCGGCGCGGACGTTCCATCCGCACCCGCCTCGCAGATTTACCGCTTGAATTTGGCGATGGCTTGTTACTTCAAGGCACAGAGAAAAGTCTGAATTTGTTGAGAACAGAACCTGGTTTGATTCTTCTTGCAGAATCCGCTCCATCCATGCGCATGACCCTGCGCGGCTGGTTGACCACTTTCATCATGGCTGCCTCGTTGACGCTGGCAGTCATCTTCCCGAATCTTATCGCGGAAATTATGTTGAGCGGCGCGGTCGCCATGGTCCTGATCCGCACCATGAACATGGATCAGGCGTACCGTGCGATTGATTGGCGCAGTCTCTTTCTGGTGGCAGGGATGCTTCCCGTGGGCGTGGCGCTGAACAAAACAGGCGCATCAACCATGTTTGCAAATGTAATTCTCTCGTCTCTGGGCGGTGCGGGACATTTGGTTCTATTGGCAGGCTTTGTTTTGCTAACCGTTGCTTTGACGCAAATCATCAATGGCGCCGCGGCTGTAACAGTCATCGCGCCGATTGCGATTGTGACCGCTCAAAAAGTGGGAATGGAACCGCGCAGTGTCGCGATGGCGGTTGCAATTGCCTCATCCATGGCGTTCATGTCGCCGCTGGGACATGCTGTTAATGTCATGGTGATGGGCGCGGGCGGTTACACCTTCCGTGATTATGCGCGTGTGGGTATCCCGTTAACTATTTTGCTTGTAATCATCCTGCTGATTATTCTGCCGTTCGTTATGCCGATTGGATAAAAGTTATGGCAACAGAGAGAAAAACATCCGCTAAAAAAAGAGTATCTTCAAAAAAACAGGAGGTGGAAGAGCCTGTCTGGACGTACCGTGGCTACAAACTTAAGACCAGTGAGTTCGTCACCTCGATGGTGCACCTCTTCCGTGCCGAGGTGCAACGCGCCAACGTGTGGCGGCAACGACTGGATACAACCACCAACTGGGCGGTTATTTCTGCCGGCGCTACGCTTTCCATTGCGTTCAGTCAGCCTAATGTTCATCATGGTGTAATCATTCTCAATACATTATTGACAACATGGTTTCTTTTCATTGAAGCACGACGATATCGCTATTATGAATTGTGGAGTTATCGCATCCGCCTTATGGAAACGGATTTCTTCGCCGCCATGTTGGTTCCGCCCTTTCATCCTTCGCCAGAATGGGCTGAGAGTTTGGCTGAAAACCTGCTTTCACCAAGTTTCCCCATTTCCATGTGGGAGGCGTTTGGCCGCCGATTGCGACGCAACTATTTATGGATTTACTTCATGCTTGGCGCTTCGTGGTTCGCAAAAAGTTATCTTTTTCCTGTGCCTGCAACCAGCCTGCCAGAATTTGTGTTGAGAGGAGCAGTTGGGCCGATACCAGGTCAGGTTGTGATAACTTTTGGCGCGATCTATTATATCTTTCTGATGCTGATTGCAATTGGCACGATCGGTATGACCAAGGCCACAGGCGAAATCCTGCCTCGTTTTGGCGGTGACAATGGGCACGAATCTCACGAAGATCACGATAATGTCAAAGGGATTCGCTCCATACTTTTCCCATCCCATCGCCGAAAACAATTTTTGGCGCTTATTATTACTGACAAAGCCAAACTTGTTTCAGACCGTATCTTATCTGATCTCAAGCGCGGTGTTACAGCCATGCCTGGCAAAGGTATGTACACGGGTAAAGATCATTCGGTACTTATGTGCGCGCTGACCATTACCGAAGTGCACAACCTCAAAACCGCCGTTGCAAAAGAAGACCCGCAGGCTTTTGTGATCGTTTCTCCTGCGCAAGAGATACTGGGACGCGGCTTTAACCCGCTTGAGGAGAAGTAATGTTCAATGATCTTCTGGGCGAGAATTCGTTACGCTTTCAAGTATGTCCTGAATGGACAAATCTTTTTCGCCAACTTCCAACACTAAATATAAAAAGGAGAAAATCAAATGGGACTCTTTGGCTTTGGTAAGAAATCGGATAAAAATACACCTGTGCTTTCTGCGGATGAAGTCCGCCAGCGTTTGCTGACGCTGAACCGCGAAACCGCCCCCTACCAGATCATTGACGGTGCGTCTCAAAATGTGGACTTGATCGCCGAGTGGAAGATCGTGGATGCGAAATGGTACGAACTTTTTGCAAAAGCGAATCTGAAGAAGGTCTTCCGCATCTACATGAAGTTTGATGCGGCAAAACATCAAGTGCGCGGCAAGGATGAGGAATTTACCGTTGAATGGCGCGCGGGAGTACCGTCGCTTTCGATCTCCGCTTCAAAATTTCAGGGGCAAATGACCTCGGTCGAGTTTGGCGCGGCGTATGCCTTTACCGAAGAACTGAAGCCTGGCGTGGTCTACAATTATCGCTTCAGCACGAATGAGATCAAAAAACCGATTCAGGAGGCTGTAACCGCCTGCGGCTGGGACTATAAAGGCGTGGCTTTCGGAAAGCTCTAACCCTCCTGCCTCCCCAAAATACGACAGGTTTCATTCGGTTGTTATAAAAAGTTTTTATGTCGTATTTGGGGCGGACAAGAGAGGACTCAACAGACCACTCCAGTGGATTCTACTGTGGCTTTCAACATTTTCTCCACGACTTCGAAATCAATTTTCTCCGGCTTGGAATAACGAATGCACCCCTTACCAAGACTGACGCCTTTTATTTTCAACAAGTTTTTATATGTTTTCATAACATCGGTTCTAAGGATGTAGAGGGCGATGAAATGCTTCTGGCTGGCAAAACCGACCTCGACCACCCCGTTGCGTGAATAGCACGGCCCGCCGTATCGCATCGATTCCTCGAAACCTTTCAAAGCGGCGAGACAATGCTTGCGCAATTGCGCGAGAGCCGCCCTCCACTCGGCTGGGACTTCTTCCAAATAAGTCGTTACATCTTTGGCCTGGCTTTGCATGGACATTTACCTCTAATATTTGAATTATCTTTTGCAATCATAATCCAAGATGCTCTTCCGCCACAACCTTTTACCCCCTTCCCAGCCTTCCCCCAAATGGGGGAAGGGGAATGTACTGTCTATATGAAAATTTTAATTTCCATCCGTCGCCAGTTTTTCCTCCCCCAAATACGACA